>JAZBPF010000354.1:0-2691 GCA_036351515.1 Pseudomonadales bacterium
GCTTCGATCCTGCGACGGCCCGGCGCTACGAGACCGCGCTGTCCCCCGCAGCGGACCGGTGAACGCGCCTCGGGGATCGGCGCGAACCCGCACGGGAAGGCCCGCACCCGGCGGCGCCGGGTGCGGGGTGCGGACGGAGAGGGTCCTCAGAGCGCGCAGGGGTCGGGATCGGGAGCGGTCGTCAACGGGAAGCAGTCCACCTCCACCGCCGGCGCCCGCGGGAAGAGCGTGTCGTGCGCGTAGGACCGGACCGTGCCATCGCCGCTGTCCAGGATCGAGAAGACGGTGATCCGGTTCGAGCTGATGAAGGGCATGCCCTCCGGCCCGCTCTCGATGTCCCGCATCACGTCGATGCCCTGGGCGACCCGGCTGGGCGCGACGTCCGGACGCCCCTGCGGATCCCCGAAGCGAGGGTAGTCCTCCGGAGGCCAGAAGGTGTTGTCACGTGTGTCGTTGGTCGCAGGGTCCGGATAGAACTGCGTGGCCCACGGCACTCGCGGGTTGAAGTTCACCGTCGGGCCGAAGGTGTTGCCGACGTTGGACGTCTCCAGGTAGTGCATGCGATGGCTCGCGTCCGGCAACTCGACGAAGGTCCGGTTCCAGGTGTGCGAATGGCCCACGTGCACGAGATCGACCCCGGCCTCGAGCAGTTCCGCCTCGACGCCGAGCCAGAGGTCGGCATCCCGCGCATAGCGATAGCGCACGGTGTCGATGAGGCCGTTCTGGGCTGCCTCCACGATGGCGGTCCAGGTCGCCTCGTCCGCAGGGAACGTGGTCACGACGGGATCGCGGGCGTCGAGGAAGGTGATCGTCGCCTCGGGGTTCGCCATCACGGGCACGGCGTTGTCCCCATGGCCGAACATGGTCTGGTGGGTCAGGACGACGTGGTAGTCCGCCCCGGTGAAGTCGTCCGAGGCGAGCTGCTCGGCGAGCCAGGCACGCTGGTCGGAACCGGGGCCGTAGTCCCCGAAGAACATGTCTCCGAAGCCCCAGGTGTCGAGATCGTTCACCGTTCCCGCCGGCTCGGCGAACTTGCCGCGTCCGTCGTTGGCGAAGCCGTTGTTCCAGTTCCGCCAGACCCGGGAGACGTTCATGGAGATCAGCGAGACGTTGCCGTAGCGGAGCGCGTAGTAGTTCTCGGGGTCCTCCTCGGCGACCTCGTTCTCCGGCAGGTCCCACATCTCGTAGTAGGTGACGTGATCGAAGGAACGGGCCCGGATGAACTCTTCACGGGTCATGCCGGTCGCGGCCTGGGCCGCCGCATCGAGCTGATCCCATTGCCACGCGGCGAACCACCGGGGGCGCGGTTCGTTGTCCTGGAAGTTCAGGTTCGCCGTCCGGTCGAAGCGGCCGGGGCTCTCGTGATTGCCGATGGTGCCGAAGATCGGCGCATGCTGGAGGATCTCCCCGCCACGATAGGGATGCTGCGGGAACAATTCCTGGAAGCGGCCCTGCAGTACGGGAAAGAAGGCCGGTCGGCTCTCGTCGTCGCGATCGAACCACTCCGAGGCTCGATTCGGCGTATCCACGTAGTCCACGGCGAACAGCACCGCATCGACCCGCCCTACCGTCTCGACGACCTTCTCGAAGTTCGCCGGAGACATGGCACGGTTCTGCTGATCACTCGTGAGCAGGAGCTTCACGGGCCGATCCGGACTCGGCAACGGCTGCAGGGTGAACACGCGGCTACGGAACTCCGCGTCTCCGACGCGGGTGATTGCGTAGTACGGCACGCGACGATCGGCATCGAGGCCCGTCACCCGGGCTGCGTGCCGGTACACCGCACGGTCCTCCACTGCTTCCCCGGCGGCCGGCGCGGCCTCCGGCAGGCCCGCGATGCTGGAACCGGAGTCCTCGAAGAGCTGGGTCATGCGGGTCGTCTGTGCGGAAGCGCGCTGGTCCAGCGCATCGCCGTAGACCACCTCGTGCTCCGCGTCCGCGAGGCTCGAGTACCAGACCACGACGACACCGTCGGCCGTCGGCCCCGTGAGCATTGGGTCGGTGAGGATCTGGTCGTTGTCCTCGAAGAACGGTCCCACGAAGACCTCGGCGGTGGCGTCCGCCCCCGCCTCGCCCTGCGGACCCGTGGCCCCGGCCGGGCCGGCAGCTCCGGCAGCTCCGGCAGCTCCGGCGGGGCCCGTATCCCCCTCGCAGGCTGCGAGCAGGAGACTGCCGGCGACGAGCACCGCGCCGGTCAAGTGACGTGATCCGAACATGATTTCTCCACCCATGCGCTGGCCACGGGTGCAGAGGGCACACCGCAGCGGAAACGGGATCCGACCCGCGAAGCGGATCGCTCGGCAGGCAGGGACGCGACGCGAGGGCCCTGCGCGGCGTCGGTCGCGCGAGGCGACCGGAAGGGGGCCGGACGGATGGAGGGCGCGGAAGCCCTGGCCGGCGGCGCGGATCCTGCGCGACGCGGATGACCAGGCGGTGGCAGATCGATGAAGGATCGTTGACCGCGGCGCCGAAGCGCCCCGGCTTCAGAGGCTCCGGTAGCGTTCCTCGAGGGCCCCGTAGAGCGCTTCGGCGAAGTCCGGCGCCTCGGGATCCAGGGTCCGCACGAGCTCCATCAGGTGGGCGTTGTCCTCGCGCCCGGCCCAGTCCTTCCGGTAGCGCCCCTGCGCGTAGCCCTGGTGCTGGCGGAAGTTGTTCAGCACGTTCTTGCCCACGTAGGCGCGGTAGAGGTCC
>JAZBPF010000355.1:0-6229 GCA_036351515.1 Pseudomonadales bacterium
CCAGGACGAGGCGTTCATCGAGTACTCGCGCTCGAAGATCCAGGAAGGGCGCGAGATGGTCACGGATCTCTTCAAGCGCATGGAGATCCCGTACCTCGAATCGCAGACGAACTTCGTCTATGCGGACATCGGCCGCGATGCGGACGAGTTCCAGGCGAAGATGCGCGCGCGCAACGTGCTCATCCGGGGGACCTACCAGCCCTACACGACCTGGTCGCGGGTCAGCATGGGCAAGCTCGAGGATCTCGAGAAGTTCGTGAAGATCTTCGAGGAGGTCTACACGGTCGGCTGAGCGCCGCGCGCGGCGGGCGCCGACTCCGGCGGCGCCCGCCGATCGCCGGAACCGCTTGTCCGGTTCCGGAAGGTTCCTGACCCACTCCGACCTGCGCTCGCGGCCGCACGGTTCGTGTCGCCTGCTTCCTCGCCGATCATCCGTTCCCGCGCTCCGGTCAGGCGTCCGTCGCCTCGGGGACGCTCCGCTCGATGATCGGTGCGGCCCATCGGGCGCGCCGCGCGTCCACCCCATGCATGATGGCGGGCTCATCCGTCCCGTCCGGCACGATCCCCAAGGCCGAGCGAGCGAAGCTCGTTCCCGTCCCCCCGATGGAGCGCGCCGCCGGGAATCCCGCCTGCTGCGACCCCGGATCCTTCCGTCGTCCGGGGTGGACCGGAGAACGATCAGACGCGTGCAGCAGCGGAGACTTCGCTCCGGTTGCCTTCGTGGACGAGCGTGGATCTCGCGAAGACCACGAAGAATCCGATCCAGCCCGCGATTCCGAGGAACTTGAGCCCGTCCTCGACGAGGAATTCGAGATTCATGTCGATCGTCATCCCGAACGCGGCGAAGGCGAAGTCGACGCCAGCGGAAAGTGCCAGACACAGAAGGGGAGGCAGGAAGAGCAGAGGGCCTGCAGAAAAGAGAACGGCGCGATAGTGAACCGTGTACGCAGCGGCCGCCACCGCAGTCAGCAGCACGACGAAGCTGCCGTCGATCCCGAGATATCTCGGGACGATGAAATCGTGGATCAGGAACGCGTCATCGCAGAGCAGATAGGCGGAAAGCAGACCGGAGACGATGAAGAACCGGCGCATCGGAAGATTGCCGTCGGGCAGCGAGACCGCCGTGAAGAAGCAGATCGAGGCCGCGGATGCCCAGCCGAAGAGTCCGATCGTCGACAGTACCCCCTGCAGGGGATGTCCGCCCGTGATCGAGGAGGGATCGCGGGTCACGGCAGGAACCGTCACGCCGCTCCACCAGGCCAGGACCGCGACCGAGAGGAAGGCGCCGGCGGCCACCAGATACCAGAGGGCCAGCAAGGGGCCGGCCGTCGGTGTGGATACGGCCCTGCCGAGGGGCACCGCACCCGCTGCGATCGTGCCGTCGGTATTCGGGTTCATGGGCAGCACCTTCCGGCGGGACGGAATGCTGCGGAAGCAGATTCCGGTCTCCATGAGCGCCGCTCGCAGCGGCGGGATGAATCTGGTCGAGCCGTCAAGAAACTGCAATGAAGTACAGCCGGAGGTCGGTTCCGTCAAGAAGCGGTCGACGACGACTCGCATCGCTGCCGCGATGAGCGGCCAACCCGGCGTCCGGGCGCGCCCACCGAGTGAATTGGTGTTCTCGCTGCCCCCTCTCCGAGCCTTCCGATAGGCGCGATCGCGGGGCAGGTCTTCCACTGGACGGGGCTCCTCCCACGGACGGGGCAGCGCCGTCGCCCTGGGGCGGGATCGGAGTGGAGGGGAGCGCCGGAGTCCGATGGCATCGGGCGCCGGGGATCGCGTTGAGCGGGTCCGGCGAACAGGTGCCCCGTACGTACGATTCCTTGCGTCCGCGTACCGGCAGAGAGGCGCCGGGCCCTACTCGATGGACCGGACGACCCGGGCGGGCACTCCCGCAGCGAAGGAGTTGTCCGGAAGATCGCGATTCACGACCGATTGCGCGGCGACGACGGCGTTGCGGCCGATGGTCACGCCCATGACGATCACGGCGCCGGCCTTGATGCCGGCCCCCTCGCGGATCCGCACCTCCTGGTAGCCGCAGGTGTGCGCGAGCCGATCCTGCAGGAACTCGTTCCCGTTGTACCAGTTGTGCGTCATGACGATGACCCCGGGGCCGAGACTCACGCCCTTCTCGAGGGTCAGCTTCGCCGAGAGATCGAGATAGTTGTTGCCGTTCAGGACGCAGTCGTCACCGATCGTGAGGTTCGAGCAGTCCGGTTTCAGGTCTGCACGGTGCAGGGTCACAGGTGAAAGGATCCTGACATTGTGTCTGCTGACGTCGGCCCCCAGCTCGCGCAGGAAGATCGCGTTCAGTTCCATCCCGTAGCGGAGGACACGCGGTGCGCCGAGGAGCGTGATGCGCAGCCTTGCGACGAGAACGAGGAACGGCCGGAGCAGGCGACCGCGAATGTGCCTGATCCTGTGACGGAGTCGACTGCGCGTGATCACGGTGCCCCCCGGTATGCGGACCTTCGGTCCGCCCGAGAGGGCGGACGCAGGACCTCGAGTCGTGGATGGTCGGGCGCTCGCTGGATGAAGGGTTCAGTACCCGCGATTGCGTGCGAGGCGTGCATCGATGGTTTCCACGATCCGGTCGACCTCAGGATGGATCATGCCGTGCGAGCGACCCAGGTGCTGCAGGAGCAGGTCGACGCGTTCCACCTCCTTCGCTCCCCCTTCGATGGCTCTCGCAACGGAGGACGGGGCCAGCAGAAGCCGCGATGCAGCCTCGTATCTCTCGAAGGGAACGAGGTCGTCCTCGGAAGCGCCGAGGGCGAGACAGAGTTCGCCAACCCACTCGTAGACTTCCCGCGAACGGGTGGGATCGTCCGTGACCGCCGTCCGGATCGACCGGGCCCCGTCCGGGAGGACGCACCGGTAGTTCCCCGTCAATAGCATGCTCCACTTGGCCAGCGGCGCGTGGATCGAGCCGCACAGCCGGATCCTCACGGGCAGGGCGACCGATTCGCCGTCCAGGTCGATCCGCGTGGCGTCCGTGGCTCGTTGCAGCTCGTGGAGCAGCGTGGTCGGGCCGTCTTCCGCGAAGGGCGCCACCTTGAAGTTCGTCGGCAGCCCAACGCGGAGGACGTTCGGTGGCTGCCCGGCGGGGCGCGCTGCCTGGGGATCCGCGCTGGCGTGGGTGAACCAGTCAGGATCGAAAGCGTTCCAGACGGAAGCATCGGTGTAGCAGTCGAGCAGGCTCGTGGTGTCGATTCCGGAGAGGCGGCGGAGGTAGGGAAGGGGAGGCATGTTCATGATGGAGAGGCAGGGGCGTCGAGCCTCGGCGATCCGGCGGAGCAGGGCAGCGATTTCCGGAGCCGCGAGCTGCGGTTCCTGCATGGCGAAGACGACCAGTGCGCAGTCGTCGGGGAATGCTGCATCCGGGCTCGAGGCGGACAGCACGCCCGGCAGCGTCGCCGAGCGGAGCGTCACGGGATGCGGATGACCTCTCACCGGCAATGTGACGAGCGTTCCCTCTTCGCGGAGGAAGCGGGCTTCCTCCTCGCGACAGACGAAATCGACCTCGTACCCCGCGGCGAGCAGGCGTGTTCCGAACAGCGCGCCGTAGCTCGCGCCTAGGACCATTACGCGATCAGTCGGGGGCAAGTCGTTCGCTCGTCGGGTCGATCGGGTCCGGGCTGCCACGGTGCCGCGGAGGGGGGCCTTCCACGGAGCCGTACCCGATGAGCGGTAGCGGAGAATGGAACGAGCAGCACTCCTTCCCCTGCTTCCGCTCCCCGCTTCCCTCGCGGGCGCCGGGCGTACTCGGCGACGCCTGTCGGTCCCGTGTTCCGGTCGACGGGTGCCGATCGCGACGGCGCGAAGCCTCGACTACGCTCGTATCACGTCCAGGAGCGGCTCCGCCAGGACTCATGAGGCGCGACGGCTGCAGCATCCCGAATCCCGATTCCCGGACGCGGTCTTCGGCCCGCGGGCGGCATGCACCGATCTCCGTCCGCGCTTGGCGTGCATGCCGGCGGCTGTCCGATTCCGCGATCCTCGTGATCGCCTCCGTCGTCATTCTGGTGACGAATCGGCGAGCGACCCTGCATTTCCGGAAGCATCACGGACGGCTGCCGCGCGTGGCGCCGCCGCGGACCTACGCGGACCGACTCTTCTGGCGCAAGGTCGTCGACCACTCGCCTCGCTTCGTCGAGCTCAGTGACAAGCTGGCCGTCAAGGATTACATCCGCAGGACCTGTCCGGAACTGCGGACGCCAGAAACCCTCTGGAACGGTGAGGACGCGGACGCGATCCCGGACGCGCTCCTGGCCGGTGACGTGTTCGTGAAAGCGAATCACGGCTCGGGCGAGAACTACCGGATCCGTAACGGGGTCGTGGATCGTGCCGAACTGAAGCGGCTCGCGGACTTCTGGCTCGTCAAGCGGCACGGCTACGCGCATTTCGAATGGTCCTACACCCGGATCGAGCCGCGGCTCTTCGTGGAGCGCGCGGTGGGCGATGCGGAAGTCGATCTGCTGGAGATCAACATCCGTGCGAGCGGCGGTCGTGCTCTGCTCGGTTCCATCATCGGACGGAACAAGCTGCCCGGGATGTGGGTGGTGTACCTCGATCCGGAGGGCAGGCCCTCCTGCGGTCCGGGCGACGAGGACGATGCGGAGCCCGCGCCCCTGCCTGCGGATGTTTCCGTGACCGAGGCCTATCGCCAGGCGGTCCGCTATGCCGAGATCCTGAGTGCGGGCATCGACTACGCGCGCTTCGATTTCCTCTGGAACGGCCATCAGCTCTACGGAGGCGAGATCACCCTCTATCCTGCGGCGGGGCTCCACGAGATCGAGCATGCGGGAGTTCGCGAGCGCATCCTCGCCGGGTGGCGACTCCAGGACGCGCATTTCCTGTGTGAGCCCCAGCGTGGCGTCCGCCGGCTGTACGCGAACGCGCTCCGCCGGAGGCTGAGTCAGTCGACCGGCGCGGATCATTGAGGAGTCCGACCTGTCCGGATCGTGTCCGGAGGGTGGGCGGGTGCGTCGGCTGCGCGCGACGCTGGAGGTCGCAGCCTCCCAGATCGTCCGGGGGAACGAGCGCTGCGGCACCTCTGTGGGAGGAATTCATCGAGTGCGCCGTGCCGTGAAGTGCGGAGCGCCTCGTCCATGAGGTCGCCAGTGCGGTTTCCTCGTGCTAGCCCTGCGACGCGGGCGGGACTCGTGTGGCGAGCGGGTCCGTCTTCGGAGGGATGAGTCTGGCGGGGTTTCCGACTGCCGTGTAGCCGGATGGGACATCCTGAAGCACGACTGCCCCTGCGCCGATCACCGCGTAGTCGCCGATGTCGAGGGAGCCCACGAGGATGGCGCCCGATCCGATCGTGACCGCTCCGCCGATCCGCAGGCCCCGTTCCCTGGCGTTGTCCTCCGGGTCGATGGAGCGATTCGGGGACATGACCACGCCGGCGCCGATCCAGCAGTTCGGCCCGATCGTTGACCGCCTGGCGCCGAAGACGCATCCATGCGGATGGGGAATCATGAGGCCTCCGCCGAGGTTGGCGCTGCGGAGAGAGATCTCGGCACCGGTGACCACGCTCCAGAAGCGGTGCTGGAGCACCCAGTAGCGGCGTGCGATCGCAGCCTGGAGTCCTCTTCGGGACGCGTGATGGTTATAGCGTCGGATGGACCTCAGGAGCCTCCGGCTCGGATCCCAGAACCCCTGGGGGGCTTCGCGCGACCAGTCCGGCACGGTCGCCGACGGTCGCGGGACCCCCGTGGGTTCCCCGAGTACCATTCGCGCTTGTCCCGCCATCGATCCCTCCCATCCCCGGGCAGGCCCGGGTTCGACGCTTGCAGTGCACGCACCTGTAGGCGAAAAGCCCTCATCTTCCAGCACAGGTCAAGAGGGCATCGTGCGGACGGCTCCGCCCGGGTGGCCGGGCGGATGAGGATCGTGCACGCGGAGCGATCGTGCCCGGCCAGCCGTCGTCGACGGGCGGCGAGGCCCGGATAGCACGGGCCTCGCTGATCAGTACTCGATCAGCGCCACGATCGTCTCGATCCGCTCGGCCATGGCCTCCAGCACGGCCGCGGTGCGGCGCACCTGCGCATCCACCATGTCGAACTCGCGCTCCTCGACCGCCTCGCGCACAGCGGGCAGCGTCTTCACGCCGTAGCCCGTGTAGAAGCCGGGCGCGTAGACGTGGTGGCGGAACCAGGGGCGTCGGGGCAGGCCGTCCTCGTGCGTGAGCACGCGCTCGCTCGTGTAGAGCAGGCGGTTGAGACGG
>JAZBPF010000356.1:0-20486 GCA_036351515.1 Pseudomonadales bacterium
CTCCCACGTGGAGCCGGCCCACCGGGACCCGCTCCGGGCCTACATCGAGGAGTGCGCGGCGGAGGGCAAGCCCTACCGCGCCACCTACCCCATGGAGCTCCCGGAGCGGGGCCGCCTGGTGATCGAGGCGCGCGGTCGGGTCGTCGCCGACGGCGCCGGCCGGCCGCGCAGCGCCATCGGCGTCTTCCAGGACGTCACCGAGCGGGAGGCACGCGACGCGGCCCTGCGCGACAGCGAGCGCCTGTTCCGCTCGATCCTCGAGGCCTCCGCCGACATCGTGGCCATGGTCGAGGACGAGGTGCTGCGCTTCGTGAGCCCGTCCGTGCGGGAGATTCTCGGCCACGAGCCGGAGGCGCTCGAGGGCGTTCCGCCCCTCGACCTCGTGCACCCGGACGACCGGTCGCGCATCGACGACCTCTTCACGCAGCTCGAGGCCGCCGGGGAGGGCTCGCTGCGGACCGGCTGCCGGCTCCGTCACGCGGACGGGAGCTGGCGGGAGATGGAACTCTCGGCACGTCCCGGCCCCTTCGGACCGACCCCGGGACATTCCGTCGTGATCGCCCGGGACGTCACCCGCGAACGTGAGACCGAGCGTCGGCTGCGCCAGGCGGAGAAGCTCGAGGCCCTCGGCCAGCTCGCCGGTGGGGTGGCCCACGACTTCAACAACCTGCTCACGACGATCCTCGGCAACGCCGAACTCATCGAGGCCGACCTCGGCGCCGGAGACGACGCCCGCACCGGCGCCGCGCAGATCCGCGAGGCCGCGACCCGCGCCTCGGACCTCACGCGCCAGCTCCTCGGCTTCACGCGGCGCAGCGAACCCGCCCGCGTCGCCGTGGAGGTCCGCGCGGTCGTCGAGCAGGCGGTGGCCATGCTCCGGCGCTCCGTGGACAAGCGCGTGGAGGTGCTCGTGGAGCACAGCGCGGAAGCGCTGTGGATCGAGGGCGACGCCACGAGCCTGCACACCGCGCTCCTGAACCTCGGCCTGAACGCCCGGGACGCGCTCCCGGAGCAGGGGGGCGCCGTGCGCTTCCGCTGCGCCGCGGCGCGGCTCGACCGCGAGCGGGCCTGCGGCGACGCGCTGCTGCCGGCCGGCGCCTACGTGTGCATCGAGGTGGCGGACACGGGCGTCGGCATGGCGCCGGAGGTGCTCGAGCGCATCTTCGATCCCTTCTTCACCACCAAGCCCCAGGGCCGCGGGACCGGCCTCGGCCTCGCCTCCGTGTACGGCTGTGCCCGCAGCCACCGCGGCGCCGTGGAGGTGACCTCGACGCCGGGCGCCGGGAGCTGTTTCTCCCTGCTCCTGCCCCGCGCGGCGGCGGGCGTCCGATCCTCCGCGAACCCGCCCCGGCGCGCGGCGGGCACGATCGGTGGGCACGTCGTGGTGGTGGACGACGAGGCGGGGATCCGCGAGCTGCTGACGACGGCGCTCGGGGACGCGGGGCTCGCGGTGACGACCTTCGCCGGTGGTGCGGAAGCGCTCGCCTGGTTCCGGGAGCATCACCGGGAAGCGGACCTCGTGCTCCTCGACATGAGCATGCCGGGCATGTCCGGCGCCGAGACCTTCGACGCCCTGCGCACGGTCGATCCGGCGGCGCGCGTCATCGTGACCTCCGGCTACTCCCTCGTCGATGCGCCGGAGGACCTGCTCGACCGGGGCGCCGTGGACTACGTGCTCAAGCCCTTCCGCATCGCCCAGCTGCTCGATCGCATCGGCCGCGCCCTCCGCGCCGGCCGGCGCTGAGCCCCGTCAGCGCACCGCCTCCGGCGCGGCGCGGGCGAAGGCGTCCAGCGCCTCGCAGCGTGCGGCGATCGCCCGCAGCCGGGGAAAGGCGTCCAGCGGCACGTCCCAGCGCCGCGCGTTGTAGACCTGCGGGACGAGCACCAGGTCCGGCAGCATGGGCTGCTCGCCCCCCAGGAAGCCCGTCTCCGGGGCCTGCTGCTCCAGGGCGCGGAACCCTTCCCCGATCCAGTGGGCGATCCAGGCGCGCACCGCCGCCTCGTCCTGCGCGAGCGTCTCCCGCAGGTGGCGGAGCACGCGCAGGTTGTTCAGCGGATGCACGTCGCAGGCGATCGTGAGGGCGAGGGCGCGCTGCCGCGCGCGCTCGAAGGGTGCCCGCGGCAGCAGCGGCGGATCGGGATGCAGCTCGTCGAGGTACTCGACGATGGCGAGGGACTGGGTGAGCACGCCCTCCGGCGTCTCGAGGGCCGGCACGAGGCCCTGGGGCGCGAGGCTGCGGAAGGCCGCCTCGTGCTGCGCACCGGCCACGAGATCCACGGGCACCCGGTCCGGAGTGAGCCCCTTGAGGCCGAGGGCGATGCGCACCCGGTAGGCGGCGGAGGAGCGGTGGTAGTCGAGGAGCCTCACGGGGCGCGCCCGCCGGAGACGACGACGCGCTGGTCGATGGCGCCGAAGAGGCTGCCGCCGCGGGCGTCGGCCATCTCCATGCGCACGCGGTCGCCGTGGCGCAGGAACGGCGTGGACGGAGCCCCGTCGCGCAGCGTCTCCACGGTACGCAGCTCCGCGATGCACGAGAAGCCCGCCCCGCCCTCGGCGACGGAGGCGCCGGCACCCGGGGGCGGACGGTTCGAGACGGTCCCGGAGCCCACGAGGGTCCCGGCGCCGAGGCGCCGTGTCCGTGCGGCGTGGGCCACGAGCCGGTCGAAGCCGAAGTGCATGTCCGTTCCCGCGTCCGGTCGTCCGAAGAGTTCGCCGTTCAGGTGCGTCACGAGCGCGCCGTGGACGCGTCCGTCCCGCCAGCGGTCGCCGAGCTCGTCCGGCGTGACCGCGACCGGCGAGAGGGCGCTCGCGGGCTTCGACTGAAAGAAGCCGAACCCCTTCGCGAGCTCGTCGGGCACGAGGGCGCGGAGGGAGACGTCGTTGACCAGGCACAGGAGCCGGATCCGCTCGAGGGCCTCGGCGGGCGAGACGCCCGCGGGCACGTCGTCCGTGAGCACGGCCACCTCGCCCTCGAAGTCGATGCCGAAGGCCTCGTCCGCGGCCACGAGGTCCTCGGTGGGGCCGAGGAAGCCGTCGGAGCCGCCCTGGTAGAGAAGCGGGTCCTCCCGCAGGGACGGGGGCAGGTCGGCGCCCCGGGCCCGGCGCACGAGCTCCACGTGGTGCAGGTAGGCGCTCCCGTCGGCCCACTGGTAGGCGCGGGGTAGCGGCGCTGCGCACTGCGCCGGGTCGAAGGTCGTGGCCTCGGGGCAGCGGTCGGCCTCGAGGCGCTCCGCGAGCTCGGCGAGCGCCGGCGCGCGACGGTCCCAGTCGTCGAGGGCCTGCTGCAGCGTCTCCGCGATGCCCGTGGCCGGCACGGCGCGGCTCAGGTCCCGGGAGACCACGAGCAGGCGACCGTCCCGGCCCTCGCGGCGGCTCGCGAGCTTCACGGGCCGGCCTCCGGCGTCTCGCCCCGGCGCGCGGCACGGATCCGCGCGTGCAGCCAGGCCGCGTGCTGCGGGGCCCGCTTCGTCCGGCTCCACTCGGAGAGCATCTCCGGCGCCACCGTGCGCAGGCGGGCGAGGTCCTCCTCCGTGCCCGTGTTCGCGGCCAGCTCGATGCGGTGGCCGCTGGGATCGAAGAAGTAGATCGACTCGAAGATGCCGTGGTCCACGGGGCCGAGCACGTCGAGGCCCGCGTCCTCGAGGCGCCGCCGGGTCGCGGCCAGCTCGGCGCGGTCCTCCACCTCGAAGGCGATGTGCTGGACCCACGGCGGCGTCGCCGGATCGCGCCCCATGGCCGGCGCGTCGGGGAGCTCGAAGAAGGCGAGGACGTTGCCCATGCCCGCGTCGAGGAAGACGTGCATGTAGGGATGGGGCTCGCCCGTGGAGGGCACCTCGTCCTCGGCGATCGCGAGGACGAACGCCATGCCGAGGAGATCCCGGTAGAAGGCCACGGTCTCCGCCGCGTCCCGGCAGCGGTAGGCCACGTGATGGATGCGCCGGATGCTCATGCCGCCCCCCGGCCGCCGCCGTCCAGGGCGCCGCGGCGCAGCTGGTCCCGCTCCATGGCTTCGAAGAGCGCCTGGAAGTTGCCCTCGCCGAAGCCCTCGTCGCCCTTGCGCTGGATGAACTCGAAGAAGACGGGGCCGATCAGGGTCTCCGAGAAGATCTGCAGGAGCAGGCGCGGCCGGTCGCCGTCCGTGTCGCCGTCGAGGAGGATGCCGCGCTCGGCGAGCGCGGCCACCTCCTGGCCGTGGCCGGGCAGGCGTTCCTCCAGCATCGCGTAGTAGCTCGCCGGCGGCGGACTCAGGAACGGTACGCCCCGGGCGCGCAGCCGGTCGCAGACCGCGAGGAGGTCGTCGGTGGCGAAGGCGACGTGCTGGATGCCCTCGCCGTTGTAGGCCATGAGGAACTCCTCCACCTGTCCACCGCCGCCGGCCTCCTCGTTCAGGGGGATGCGGATGCGGCCGTCCGGGGCGGTCATGGCGCGGGAGCGCAGGCCCGTCTCCCGGCCGCGGATGTCGAAGTGGCGCAGCTCCCGGAAGGAGAACAGCCGCTCGTAGAAGCGCGCCCACCAGTCCATGCGGCCCCGGTAGACGTTGTGGGTCAGATGGTCGATGCGCAGCAGGCCCGCGCCCTCGGGACGCCGGGGCACGCCGTCCCGCCAGCGGAAGTCGACGTCGTAGATGGAGGTGCCGTCCCCGTAGCGGTCGATCAGGTACAGGGGCGCGCCGCCGATGCCGCGGATCGCCGGCAGGCGGAGCTCCATGGGTCCCGTGGGAACGTCGAAGGGCTGGGCGCCGAGCTCGAGGGCCCGGGCGAAGGCGTGCTGGGCGTCCCGGACCCGGAAGGCGAGGCCGCAGGGGCCGGGCCCGTGCTCCTCGGCATGGTAGTGCGCGTAGCTGCCGGGCTCGTGGTTCACGACGAAGTGCACGTCGTGCTGGCGCCAGAGCTGCACGTCCTTGGAGCGATGGTCGGCGACGTGCACGAAGCCGAGCTGCTCGAAGACCGGCTCGAGCACGCCGCGCCCGGGGGCGGAGAACTCCACGAACTCGAAGCCGTCCAGGCCCATGGGATTCTCGGGTGTGGTCACGGGACGCACCTCCGATCGTCGTTCGGGCGCTCCAGTCTAGCGGCCCGTGCCGGGGCGATCGTGGCTTTCTCGTCGCTCGAACCGGTCGTTCGGGGCAGAATCCCCCCGATCTTAACCGAAAAGAGGAGGAATCCGCCGATGCGCCTCGACGAGACCGAACGCCGCATCCTCCGGGCCCTGCAGGCCGACGGGCGGCTGTCGAACGTGGCCCTGGCCGAGCGCGTCGGCCTGTCGGAGTCGCCGTGCCATCGCCGGGTCCGGCAGCTGGAGGCCGCCGGGGTCATCACGGGCTACGCCGCCCTCGTCGACCAGCGACAGCTCGGGCTCGAGGTCACGGCCTGGGTGCAGGTCACCATGGAGCGGCAGCCGGACCGCGCCACGGAGGCGTTTCTCGCCTGCGTGCGCGAGGAACCCCACATCGTGGAATGCCACGCCATGAGCGGCGCCCACGACTACCTGATGAAGGTGGTGGCGCGCAGCATCGACCACTTCTCCGAGCTGTGCATGGAGGGGATCCTGAAGTACCCCGGCGTCCTGCACGTGGAGTCGAGCTTCAGTCTGCGGGAGGTCAAGCACGCGCGCGTGCTCCCCGCCTGAGCCGGCGCCGTCAGGGGGGCGCCCGGCGGATCGCCCGGTCGACCCAGATCCGCCCGGTCATGGGGTTCAGGCGCGCGTGGAAGGGGCGCGGCAGGCGCTCGCAGTGCGCGCGCATCCGTTCCCGGGCGTCGAGGAGCGAGTCGGCGACGTAGTACAGGGGCTGGTAGCGGGTGATCGGATAGTCCTGCTCCTGCGCCGCCGCGGGATCCCATTGGCGGTAGGCGGGCCCCTCGGCGCCGGGCGCCTCCGCGCCGACCGCGTCCGCTCCGTCGCCGCAGGCCCAGCGGAGTTCGCCGGCGCTCGACAGGAGGCCGGCGCCGTAGGCACGCAGGCCGCCCGCCTCGCGCACGAGGCCGAACTCCACGGAGAACCAGTAGCAGCGCGCGAGCCGTTCGATCTCCCCCTCGGCGGCGCCGAGGCTGGCGAGGCCGATCTCCTGCGAGAGATCGGCGAAGTCGGGGTCCGCGAACATGGGCGCGTGGCCGATGAGCTCGTGGCACACGTCCGGTTCCGGCGTGTAGCGGGGCCGGGAGTGGTGGCGCACGTACTGGGTCGAGAAGAACACGCGGAAGGCCAGACCCGCGAGGAAGTCCCGGGGCGCCATGAGCCCCGGGGCGGGCCGCAGGCGGAAGCCCGTGCGCCGGGCGAGGAAGGCGTCCACCTCCGCGAGCTGCGGGATCCGCTCCGGGCCGTAGGCGCACTCGCGTCCGAGCGCGGTCAGGGCGCGCCGGAAGGCCTCGCAGCCGTGGGTCGCGTGGAGCGGCGCCAGTCCCCCGTAGACCTCGCGCCAGGTCGCCGTCTCCGCCTCCGTGTAGGCGACCTCCGGCAGCGGGTCCCCGTGGCGCCAGGCCCGGGCGAGCGCGTCGATGCGGGCGCGCCGCTCGCGGTAGGCGGGATCGCGGAAGCCCGGGTGGTCGGCGTCGAGTTCCGCGCCGGCGCCGAGCACCTGCCCGGCGACGCGGTCGAGCTCCTCCACCCGGCGGGGGAACCAGGGCACGTCCTGCCCGTCGAGCACCAGCAGCGGGCGGCCGCGCTCGCGGAGCCGCGCGAGGAGTCGCCGGATCGGCGGCGCGTCCCGGGAACCGGCGCAGTCGAGGAAGCAGTCGAAGCGTCCGGCGCGCCCGGGCCGGGACTCGATGTGCGTCAGGTTGACGCCCTCGCGGGCGATGGCCGCGAGGACCGCGCCGAGGGCGCCGGGGTGATCGTCGAGCTCGAGGAGCAGCGAGACCCGGCCGCCGTCCTCTTCTTCCTGCTGCATGGCATCGACCGTGAGACCGGGCGATCCATGATCCGCCGGGTGGGGGAGGGCCTCAAGGCGCGGTCCACGGCCTCGCGGCCGCCGAGGGATCGCTCAGGCGGCGCGGCGCAGTTCGCGGCGGGAGCCGGCGAGCAGGCGCGCGGCCTCCGGGTCGAGGCCGCGGATGCGGTGTCGCTCGGCGAGCAGGGCGTCCAGGGCGCGCTCGAGGAGTGCGCGTTCCGCCGAGCCCGGGTGCGCCTCGGCGAGGGCTTCCCCGAGAACCGCCGCGGCCACCGCGGCGCGGTGGGGTCGCTCGGCCGGAGGCGGGCGCAGGCGCTCCGGATGGCGCCGGGCCCAGGCGGCCACGAGACGCTCCTCCCAGCCGCCTGCCGGTGCGTCGCGCAGGCCGCGCCGGGCAGGGCCCGTGAAGGTGCGCACGACGCCGGCCACGGCGTCGAGCCAGGCCCGGTCGCGCAGGGCGTCCACGAAGCGGAGCCGGGGCATGGCGATCTCCCGTCGCTCGACCCTGAAGGTCTGGACCAGGGTCACAGCCTGCGCCACCGGTGGCCGCGAGGCCCTCGGGTGATGCCCTGAAATCCGGCCCCGGCGATCGCGGGTGTGAAGGACGGGTGAAGCGGAACGTCGCGGCGATTCACGCGCGATTGATGGCGCCGCGCGGACGATCGTGCTTCCATTCCCGACGGAGAGTTCTCCCGATGCGCAGGCTCCTCCTCCTGGCTACCGCCGCCGTGCTGCTTCCGGCATGCGGCGTGTTCGACGACGACGACAACGATGCTCCGGCCGCTCCGGCCGACGGAACCGCGCTGCTGGAGGTGGTGCACGCCTCTTCGAACGCGCCGAACGTGAACCTGATCCTGAACGGCACGCCGCTGCGCGCCGGTACGGACGTTCCCTTCAAGGCCGCACTCGCGGCGCGCGTGACCCCCGACGAGAATTCCCTGGAGGTCGAGGCGATCATTCCCGGCGGGAACAGCGTCGTGATCGGCCCTGCCGACCTCCCCACGCCGGACGACACGCGGGTGACCGTGTTCGCCGCCAACCTCGTGGCGGACATCGAGCCCATCGTGCTGTCGGCACCGGAGGCGGAACTCGGCGCCGGCGAGGCGCGCGTGCGGGTGCTGCACGCGGCCCCCACGGTGACGCCCGTCGCGGCCATGGTGGACATCTACGTGACGGCGCCGGACGCAGACCTCGCGGGGGAAGCGCCCCTGACCACGCTCATGTTCGGCGAGGCTTCGGCCGAGCCCGGCGCCGTGGTTCCGGCCGGCGACTACCGGATCCGGGTCACCCCGGCCGGGGACGACACGGTGGTGTTCGACAGTGGAACGGTGGCCGTCGCGGAGGGCGCGGACCTGATCGTCGCGGCCGTGGACAGCACCGTGCCCGGAGACGCACCGATCTCCCTCCTCGTCCTCGACGGTACGGGCGCGCTCGAGATCCTGGATTCCGAGACGCCGTCCACGGTGCGCGTGGTCCACGCCTCCCCGGACGCCCCGAACGTGGACGTGCTCGTGGACGACGCGACGCCCCCGGCGATCGTGGACCTCGCCTTCGGCGACGCGACCGACCGGATCCCACTGCCCCCGGCCGAGTACAACTTCAAGGTCGTGCCGACCGGTGAGGCGGCGCCGGTGGTCATCGACGAGGACCTCGGTCTGGTCGCCGGTGTCGAGTACTCCGTGTTCGCCGCGGGCCTGCTCGCGGACCTCGGTTCCATGGAGGACGACGCGCTCCCGATCGGCGCTCTGGTCCTCACGGACGACGACCGCTCCGTGGGCACCGAGGCGAAGCTGCGCGTGGTCCACACCTCGCCGGCAGCCGGCAACGTCGACATCTACCTCGTCGAGCAGGGTGCCGACATCGCCGACATCGACCCGACGCTCGCGGACGTGCCGTTCCTCGCGAACTCCGGCTACCTGTCGGTGCCTCCGGGTGCCTACGACGTGATCGTCACGGGAGCCGGCTCGAAGATGCCGGCCATCGGCCCGGCGCCGGTGATGCTCGACGCGGGTGGCGTGTACACCGCTGCGGCGCGGGATGCGGACGGTGGCGGAGCGCCGCTCTCCCTCATCCTCCTCGACGACTTCGTCGCTCCCTGAAGTCGTGCACCGGCCGGGCGTCCCGCCCGGCCGGTGTCCCTCCTGCCATGAGCAGCTTCCCCGGTGCGCGTATGATCCCGGCTGATCCCGGAGCGGAGCAGGACGGGTCCATGCGCGGTGTGGTGCTGATCGTCGAGGACCATCCGGAACTCGCCGAGACCGTCGGCGACTTCCTCGAGGCGAACGGCTACGCCGTGGACTTCGCCGAGGACGGGCTCTCGGCCATGCACCTCGCGGTCACCAGCCAGTACGACGCCATCGTCCTCGACGTGATGCTGCCCGGCCCCGACGGCCTGGAGGTCTGCCGCCGCCTGCGCCGGGACGCGCACCTCGACGTGCCGATCATCATGCTCACGGCCCGGGACCAGCTCGAGGACAAGATCGCGGGCTTCGACGTCGGTGCCGACGACTATCTGGTCAAGCCCTTCGCCATGCCCGAACTCGCCGTGCGCCTGGAGGCGCTCATGCGCCGGCGACGGGGCGACGTCTCGCCGACCACCTACCGCGTCGCGGATCTCGAGCTGAACACCGGTACCGCGGAGGTCCGTCGCGCCGGCCAGCCCGTCTCCCTCTCGCGGACGCTCTTCACGATCCTCCGGGTGCTCCTGCGCGAGTCGCCGAACGTCGTCAGCCGGCAGCGCCTCGAGCAGGAGCTCTGGGGCGACGAGCCGCCGGACAGCGACGCCCTGCGCAGTCACATCTACAGCCTGCGGCGCCTCGTGGACCGGCCCTTCGAGACCCAGCTCATCGAGACCGTCCCCGGCCGCGGCTTCCGGGTCGTCGCGCCGGACTGATCGCTTCCGGCGCCGTTCAGGCGCGGCGGACCTCGCCGAAGCGCACGGTCACCGCCGTTCCGCTGCCCGGTTCGCTCTCCACGGAGACGTCCCAGCCCATCTGGTCGCACAGGCGCTTGACGATGGACAGGCCGAGGCCGTGGCCGGCGCGACGGCTGCTGCGCGCGCCCTCCCCGCGGAAGAACGGCTTGAAGGCCTTCGCGACCTCGGCCTCGGTCATGCCGATGCCCGTGTCGCGTACGCGCACGCCGGCGTCCGTCACGGTCGCTTCGATCTCGCCGCGCTCGGTGTAGTTCACCGCGTTGCGGACCAGGTTGTTGACCACGATCGCGAGCACCCGGGGCGGGGCGTGCAGGAACAGCTCCGCCTCCTCCACGGCGTGCATGCGGTTGCCGCGCTCCGTCGCGAGGGGCTCGAGGTCCTCGAGCTGCTCGCGGACCACCAGGTTCACGGAGACGGGCTCCGTGGTCGGACGGATCTCGTCCTCCCGGGCGAGCAGGAGCAGGGTCTCGAGCATGGACTCCATGCCGTCGGTGGTGCGCCGGAGCCGGTCGAGGGCCTTGCGCTCCATGGGGCTCGGGTCGGGCTTCTGCTCGAGCAGGTCGAGCGTGCCCTTGATCACCGCCAGCGGCGTGCGCAGCTCGTGCCCCGCGTCCCGCGTGAAGTTCCGCTCCCGCTCGATGAACGACTCCACCCGGGCCCCGAAGCGCTCGAGGGCGTCCACGAGGATCGCGACCTCGGAGTCGGGCTGCACGCCCGTGAGGTCGAGACGCAGATGGTGTTCGCGGGAGAGGTCGTGGTCCTCGAGCTGTTCCGCGAGGCGCACGACCGGCGAGACGGCGCGCGCCGTGAGCCGGTAGCTGAAGAGGAGCAGGCCGTAGAGCACGAGGAGCACGAGGGTGCCCGGCACGACGCCGAAGTAGAAGGCGAGGCCGGAGACCTGCTGCGACTCGAAGACGAGCACGAGGCGCCCGCCGTCGCCGTCGTCCACGTAGACGAGCGGGCGCCGGTCCTCGAGGACGACCTCGGAGAAGCCGGGGGCCAGGTCCCGGAGCCGGGGCGGCAGGCCCGCGCCGTCGAGGTAGCCGGTCAGGTTCTTCGTGTCCGGGAGCGGAAACGACGGGTCCTCGGCCCGGTGGGCGCGGAAGTAGGCGGCCTCCTCGCGCAGCGCCTGGCGGGTCACCACCTGCTGGATCACGTAGTTCGTGGCGAGGATCCCCCCGACCACGGCGAGACTCACGAGCAGGAGCTGGAGCACGAAGTAGCGCGTGAGCGTGCCGCGCAGCCCACCGAAGGAGGCCATGGTCTCTCCCCGCTCTGCCGGAGCCAGGCGCCATGATAGCGTCCGCCCCCGTCGCATCGCCGTGAAGGAGCCCGCCGTGTCCCCGTCGCCTCTCGCCGCCGTGACCGCCGAGGCGGTCGCCACCGCCGCGCGGCGCATCGCCCCCCACGTGCGCCGCACGCCCCTGGACCTGACCCGTGCCCTGGGCCCCACGCTCGCCTTCAAGGCCGAGCACTTCCAGCGCACCGGGTCCTTCAAGTTCCGGGGCGCCCTGAACCGCCTCCTCGCCCTCGAGCCATCCGCGCGCCGGCGCGGCGTGACCACCGCGTCGACGGGCAACCACGGCATCGGCGTGGCCACCGCCGGGGCCCTCCTCGCGGTGCCGGTGACGGTGTTTCTCGCGGAGGACACGGATCGCGCCATCGTCGACCGGCTCCGGGGCCTCGGGGCGGAGGTGGTCCCGACCCCCGGTGGTCCCCTCGAGGCGGAGCGGGCGGCCCGGCGCACGGCGGAGGCCGACGGGCGCAGCTTCGTGTCCCCCTACAACGACCCGCTCGTCGTCGCCGGGCAGGGCACGGTGGCCCTGGAGAGCCTCGAGCAGCTCGGGGAGATCGCCTGGGACGGCCTCGACGCCGTGGTGGTCGCCGTCGGCGGCGGCGGCCTGATCTCGGGCATCGCCACCTGGATCGACCACGCGGCGCCGCAGGTTCGCGTCGTCGGGGCGCAGCCGGCGCAGGACGCGGCCATGCACGCGAGCGTCCGGGCCGGTCGGGTGGTGGAGGTCGACGCCGGGCCGACGCTCTCCCACAGCACGGCCGGGGGCCTGGAGGACGACACGATCACCCTCGGCCTCTGCCGGACCCGCGTGGACGAGTGGATCGAGGTGTCCGAAGAGGAGATCGCCGGTGCGGTCCGGGCCCTGCTCGAGGTGGACAGCCAGCTGGTGGAGGGGGCCGCCGGCGTCGCCTTCGCGGCCGCGGCGCGCTGGGCCGGGGCGCATCCCGGGAGCCGGGTGCTGGTGATCTCCTGCGGCGCCCGGCTCACGCCGGGGGAACTGCGCCGGGTCCTCGCCGCCTGACACCGCGGCCCGCGCGGCGCCGTGCGCTTCGCTCCCGCGGACGAAAGGTTCGACACGGGGGCGGAATGTGAGGCTAGAATCACGTTTTGCCGGGAGCCCGGCCCCCACGAGCAACCAGGGAACGCACCATGTCGACGATCATCTTCATCGAGCACGACGGCACCCGCCACGAGGTGGACGCCACCGAGGGCATCTCCGTGATGGAGAATGCGGTGCAGAACGGTGTGCCGGGCATCGATGCGGACTGCGGCGGCCAGTGCTCCTGCGCCACCTGCCACGTCTACGTGGATCCGACCTGGTTCCCGAAGACCGGCGCTCCGAACGACATGGAGGAGTCCATGCTCGACCTGAACCCGGAGCGTCAGGGCACCTCGCGTCTCTCCTGCCAGATCCAGTTCACGTCCGAGCTCGACGGGCTCACCGTGACCGTGCCCGAGTTCCAGGGCTGATCGGCCGGGCCGGCCCCTCGGGTCGGCCCCCTCCGGACCGGGGCGCCCGCCCCGGTCCCGCCGGGCTCCGGGATGCCCCGGGCGCCCGCCCCCTCAGACCCCCAGCGCCCAGCCTGCGAGCAGCCCCGCGAGGAGCAGCGGGCCGAACAGGCGCGTGTGGGCGAAGGCCGCGGCCACGAACCAGAGCGGCCAGACCTCCTCGGGCCAGTCGGCCGGTCGCTCCGCGGGCCGGGGCGCCTGCGCCTGACGCACGAGCGCGAGGGCGCTCGGCACCGTGGCGCCCACCACCAGCACCGTCCAGGGCAGCGTACCCGTCGCCACCAGCACGATCGCGAGCGGGAACTGGGCGAGGGCGAGCGCCGCGAGGAGCATGCGCGAGCGGGCCTCGCCGAGGCGGACGGGCAGCGTGTACACGCCCTTCTCGCGGTCCATCTCCAGCTTGTCGATGTGCTTGCCGAAGATGACCACGCTGGGCCCGAGCCCCGCCAGGAGCCCGGCCCAGAGGGCGCCGGCGTCCCAGCGGCCGGTGCTCACGAGGTAGGTGCCCCCGACCATGAGCGGCCCCCAGGTCGCCAGCACCGCCGGTTCGCCGAGGCCCCACTTCTTGAAGGGCCAGGTGTAGAAGAGCAGGCAGATCGCCCCGGGGACCAGCGGCCACAGCACCACCGTGCCGCTGCGCGCCACGAGGTAGAGGCCGATCGCGAGCGCGGCGCCGCCGGTGCCCAGGAGCCAGGCGCCCATGGTCCGTTCGCCGACGAAGCCCTGCTCGAGGGGGTGGGTGCCGTAGCGGTTGCGGAAGTAGTTGCCCTTGTCGACGCCCCGGCGGCTGTCCGTCCAGTCGTTGAGCAGGTTGTTCGTGGCGTGGGCCAGCAGCAGCCCGAGGGCGCACAGGAGCCAGCCGAGGGCGTCGAAGGAGGCGGCGCCGGCCCGGGCGTCCCGCAGCGCCAGGAGGCCGCCGGTGGCCGCCGACGAGAAGGTCATGACGAGCACGGGTGCGCGCACGGCGACCAGCCAGCGCACCAGGGGACCCGTGGCGGCCCAGTCGGCGGCGGACAGGCGGGGGACCTGGGTCAGCGCACGGCCGGCGGACAGCGCACGGCCCTCTCCGGTCGAGCTCTCGTCCGCGACTCGTGTGCTGTTCAAGCGTCCGCTCCCTCGCGCGGCCCCTGGGCAGGACCGGGTGAATCCCTGACGAGCAGCATGGAAAGGTCGGCGGGACGGGTCAAGGTCCGGAGCACCGGACCGCCCTGGACGAGGCGTTCGAGGGGAGCGCCCCGCGACGGGGCGGCCCCGTCAGGCCGCTTCCGGAGGCGTGCGGGGCGCGCTCGCCGCACGGGGGGCGGAACGATCCCGGGGCGGTGCGGGCACCGCGGCCGGCGCCACGGGCAGGCGCAGGGTGACGCGGGTGCCGCCCTCGGGCCGGTTGTCGGCCGCGAGCGTGCCCCCGTGGCGGCGCAGCACGCCCTGGGCGAAGGCGAGGCCGAGGCCCAGGCGGGTCGGTTCCCGGGTCGTGAAGAAGGGTTCGAACATGCGCTCGGCGACGCCGTCCGCGAGCCCGGGCCCGCTGTCGAGCACCTCCAGGCGTACGGAACCGGTCTCGGGCTCCGGGGCCATCCGCAGCAGGATCCGCCCACCGCCCGCGCAGGCCTCGACGGCGTTGCGCAGCACGTCGCCGAGGGCCTGGCGAAGCTCGCGCAGGTCGCCCTCGAGCTCCGGAAGGCGCTCGTCCGCGGCCACCGTGAGCGTCACGCCCTCCGCCGGCGGCTCGAGCGGCAGCGGCTCCTCGAGGAGCTCCCGCGCGGCGAAGCGTCGCTGTTCCCGGGGCGCGCGCCCGGTGTAGCTGCCCAGGCGGCGCACGAGCTCCGCGGCCCGCTCGCTGCTGGAGACGACCAGCTCCAGGTCCCGGCGCACGCCGTGGTCCTCGGGCAGGGCCGCGAGGGCGCTGCTCGTGCCGCCGAGGATCCCGGTCAGCAGGTTGTTGAAGTGATGGGTCACGCCGGCGGCCATGTCCGCCATGCGCCCGAGCCGCTCGAGCTCGGCGTCCTTGCGCTCGAGCTCGCGCTCGAGGAGGCGGCGCCGCTCGGCCTGCTCGAGGCCGCGGCGGCGGACCGCGGCCACGGCGAGGGCGAAGGGCAGGAGCACGATCGGGTACACCCAGCCGCCGTCGGGGTGCAGGCGCAGGGACCAGCCGGCATAGACGCCCCAGGCGAGGGCCAGGGCCACGGCCCGGACCCGGCGGTCCACGATCAGCGCGCCGGTGGCCACGAGCGTCGCGGCGAGGTGCACGACCACGCCCCCGGTGCCGGTCGCGAGATGCATGCTCATGACCACCAGGACCGTCGCGAGCGGGAGCAGGTGCCACCAGGGCAGCCCCGGGACGCGCTCGGCCCGGACCCAGACCGCGGCCGCGAGCCCGGCGAGGGCCAGGCCGAAGGCCCAGGGCACGGCCACGAAGGCGGCCTCCCGGGGCGTCTCGAGCCAGTGCGAGGCACTCTCGAGGAAGCAGACGAGCGCGAGCAGCGGCGCGAGCACCCGCAGGGCGCGCACCGCGTCCGCGCGCTCGGCGGAGCGCAGGGCCGCCGCCAGGTCGTCCGTCATGCCTCTCCTTCCGGGCGCGTCACTGCGCCGCCTTGAACTCCCGCCGGCGCCGCATGAGCGTGTGCTCCGTGTAGCCGTTCGGTTCCCGGGCGCCGTTCATCACCAGGTCCATGGCCGCCTGGAAGGCGACGGACGCCTCGAAGTGCGGAGCCATGGGCCGGTAGGCCGGGTCGCCGGCGTTCTGCCGGTCCACCACCGCCGCCATGCGCTGCATGGTCTCCACCACCTGCTGGGTCTCGACGATGCCGTGCTCGAGCCAGTTGGCGATGTGCTGGCTGGAGATGCGCAGCGTCGCCCGGTCCTCCATGAGACCGACGTCGTTGATGTCGGGGACCTTCGAGCAGCCGACCCCCTGCTCCACCCAGCGCACGACGTAGCCCAGGATCCCCTGGGCGTTGTTGTCGAGTTCCTTCTGGATCTCCTCGGGCGTGAGCGTCCGGTCCTTCAGGAGCGGCGGGCTCAGGATCGCGTCCAGGCTCGCCCGGGCGCGCCGCGCGAGCACGTTCTGGCGCTCGCGCACGTCCACCTGATGATAGTGCAGGGCATGCAGCGTCGCCGCGGTGGGGGAGGGCACCCAGGCGCAGCTGGCGCCGGCGGTGGGATGCGCGAGCTTCGCCTCGAGCATGCCCGCCATCTCGTCCGGCATGGCCCACATGCCCTTGCCGATCTGCGCATGCCCCGCGAGGCCGCACTCGAGGCCCACGTCCACGTTCCAGTCCTCGTAGGCGAGCATCCAGGGGGCGTGCTTGATCTCGGGCTTGGGGATCACCGGGCCGGCGGCCATGTGCGTGTGGATCTCGTCCCCGGTGCGGTCCAGGAAGCCCGTGTTGATGAAGATGACCCGCTCGCGGGCGGCGCGGATGCACTCCTTGAGGTTGACGGTGGTGCGCCGTTCCTCGTCCATGATCCCGATCTTCAGGGTGTTCGGCGCGAGCCCCAGGGTCTCCTCGATGCGCGCGAAGAGCTCGACCGAGAGGGCCACCTCCTCCGGGCCGTGCTGCTTCGGCTTGACGATGTAGACGCTGCCCGTGCGGCTGTTGCGCACGGGGCCGGTGCCCTTCAGGTCGTGGATGGCCGCCAGCGCCGTGACCATGCCGTCGACGAAGGTCTCGGGGACGGGCTCGCCCGCGGCGGTGGTGACGATGTCCGTGTAGACGTGGGCGCCGACGTTGCGCACGAGCAGCAGGGAACGGCCGTGGAGCACCTTCTCGCTGCCGTCCGGGGCCCGGTAGACGCGGTCCGGGCTCATGCGCCGCTCGAGGCGCTCGCCGTCCTTCTCGAAGGCGATCCCGAGCGTGCCCTTCATGATCCCGGCCCAGTTCCCGTAGACGCGGGCCTTGTCGGCGGCGTCGACGGCGGCGACGGAATCCTCGCAGTCCATGATCGTGCTCACCGCGGACTCGAGCACCACGTCGCGCACGCCGGCGCGGTGCTGGCGGCCGATCGGGTGCTCCGGGTCCACGATCAGGTCCGCGTGGAGGCCGTGGTGCACGAGGAGGACGCTCGTGAGCACGCCGGCGTCCTCCCGGTAGCCGGCGAAGGCCTCCGGATCGGCGAGGTTCGTGGCCGTGCCGCCGTCGAGCTCGACGGCGAGACGGCCGTCGGCCACGGCCAGGCGCGTCACGTCGCGCCAGTGGCCGCCGGCCAGCGGGAAGGTGGCGTCGAGGAAGGCGTTGGCGCGCTCGATGACCAGCTCGCCGCGGGCGGGGTTGTAGCCCCGGCCCTTCTCCGTGCCCGGCCCCTCGGGAATCACGTCCGTGCCGTAGAAGGCGTCGTAGAGGCTGCCCCAGCGCGCGTTGGCGGCGTTCAGGGCATAGCGCGCGTTGTCCACGGGGACCACGAGCTGGGGCCCGGCGAGCTCGGCGATCTCCCGGTCCACGGCCGCGGTGGTCACCGCGAAGGGCTCACCCTCGGGGACGAGATAGCCGATCTCCGTGAGGAAGGCGCGCTGCGCCAGGGGATCGGTCGCCGCGGCGGGATTCTCCCGGAGCCAGGCGTCGATGCGGGCCTGGAGCGCGTCGCGCGCATCGAGCATCGCGCGGTTGCGCGGGGCCAGCTCGCGGACGATGGCTGCGAGGCCGCTCCAGATCCGCTCCGGCTCCACGCCCGTGCCCGGAGCGATCTCGTCGCGCACCAGGTCGTGGATCTCGCGGGCGATCCTGAGGCCCTGCGCCTCGACGTACTCGCTCATGGTCTCGCTGCTCCGGTGGGGGGGTGAGGGGGCGCATCTTGGCCAGCCCTCGCGCCCCAGGCAAGGCCGGGCCCGCCGCCGTGCGCGCCGGAACGGGACGGGGTTCCCGGTACGGGCGCCGCATCGCTGCTATGAAGGAAGGGACGGACGGCCCGACCGGGCCACGGCGTGCGGCGGATCGGGGAGTTTCCCCCTGCGGGCTCGGGGAATGTCCTCATCGCCGGCGGGCCGGACGCGGTCGATGATGGCGCGGTGGTCCCTGCGGAGGTGTGCCCATGAAGGCCCTGGCGACGGTCGAACTGTACGAGCTCGAGACGGAGGATCCGGCCGGCGGCGAGGGGCTCCTCGCAGCGACGCGGGCCGCGGGCCGCGAGGACGGCCTCGCCGGCATGGTCCTCGGCCGGGGGCGCCATCTCCTGACGGTGCTCGCCGGGCCCGAGGACGCGCTCGGCCGCCTGGCCGGTACCCTCGCCGGCGCCCCGACGGTGCGCCGCGGAACCCGGATCTACACTGGACTCGCGCGCCCCGGCGAATTCGATCGTCTGCGCACGGCCTGGGACGCCCAGGCGGGGAGCTTCGAGGAGCCCTTCGAGAGCCTCGCCGCCGCGCTCTCCGACTACGCGGAGAACGACGCGCGCAGCCGGGTGGAAGTGGCCGTGTTCTTCCGCCTGTACCTGACCCTTCGAGAGACGGAGGCCGCCGATGCGATGGTCACCCTCGCTTCCTGAGCACGACGACGGCCCCTTGCCGCGCACGGGCCGCTGGGCCCGCTCCCGCAGCCAGGGCAGCCTCCTCGGGCTCTGCTACGCGAGCCGCGTGAGCCGCCGCCTCGACGGCGCCGATCTCCTGCCCCTCGTGCGCGGCGCCCGGGACTACAACGTGGCGCACGAGATCACGGGCTGCCTGCTCTACGGGGCGGGCTACGTGGTCCAGGTGCTCGAGGGCCCGCCCCGGCACGTGCTCGAGCTGTTCCGGCGCATCCGGGCGGACCAGCGGCACGTGGACGTGCACACGGTCTGCGCCGGCCCGATCCACGCCCGCGCCTTCGAGGGAAGCCCGCTCGAGTTCCACGACCTCGACCTCGGGCCCTACGCGGCCTGCGAGAGCCTGCGGGACGAGCTCTCGGTGCTCTACTTCGCGCCCGAGGGGGAGCTGGCCGAGGTGCTCGAACTGGTGGAGGGCGTCCGCGCGCTCCACGCCGGTGCGGGGGTGGCGACGGTCCTCGCCTGAGGCGGACGGCCGCCGGCGATCCCGACCCCTTCTCCCCCATGGACCCCTTCGAGGTCGTCGCCTACGTGAGCACCGCGCGCCCCGGCGTGGGGGACGCGGACGTCGCGACGATCCTCACCACCGCCCGCGCCTTCAACCGTCGCCAGGGCATCACGGGCTGCCTGGTCTTCGACGGCGGACGCTTCGCCCAGTGGCTCGAGGGTCCGGCGGCCGCCGTGGAGGCCCTGCTGCGCCGCATCGACCGCGATCCCCGGCACGACGACCTGCGCCTCGTGCTCGTCCGGCCGGCGGACCGCCGCGCCTTCGGGGGCTGGTCCATGGCCGGCGTCCTCGCCGAGGCCGAGGGCCCGCCGGTGCTCGCCCCGCTCCTGGACGCGCTCCTCGCCGACGGCGAGCCCCCCGAGGACACGGTGCTGCCCTTCTTCCACGTCTGCGCGGAGCTCGCGACCGACCGCGCGGCGCCCGTCCGTTCCCGCTAGCCCCGCCGGGGCGTCGTCCGGTCCCGGCACGGCCGTGGAGTCCCGCTCCCGCTGGCGCCCGCCGGGTGCCGGGCCGGTGGTTCCCGGGGGGCCGGAGGAGTACGGTGGAGGGCCGCGGCGCTGCCGCGAGAGCGGTCCGCGGACCGCTCCTGGACGCGAACGGGAGGGCGGCATCATGGAGCTGCTCGCCACGGCCTACGTCAGCCAGGCCCGTCCGGGGCTCGAGCTCCGGGAGCTCAAGCAGCTCCTGCGGCGGGCGCGCGAGTACAATTTCCGCCACGAGGTGACCGGGCTGCTGCTGCACGACGGGCCCCACTTCGCCCAGTGGCTCGAGGGCCCGCCGGAGATCGTCGACGTGCTCCTCGCGCGCATCGACGGCGACGCCCGCCACGAGGGCCTGCGCGTGGTGCTCCGGGAGGAGACGGACGAGCGGCGCTTCCCGGACTGGGCCATGGGCTGCGCCCGCCTCGCCGGGGCGGAGGCCGGCCGGCTGCGCGCCGTCACGGCCCGCTTCGTGGGCGAGGCGGAGCCGGACCGGGAGACGGTGGTGGCCTACTTCGCGGCCATGCGGCGCTGCGCGCTGCCGGCGGAGGCGCCCGCCCTCGCGCTCTGAGACGCGCCGATCGGGACGGAACGGGACGACCACGACCCCATGACCCTCTACTACGGCTGGTACGTGGTCGCGGCCCTCTTCGTCATGCTGACGGTCGCCTCGGGCCTCGCCTTCTACAACCTCTCGCTCTACATGAACGCCCTCGTGGAGGCGCACGGCTACGCCCTCGGCAGCGTCTCCGGGGCCATCGCCGTGTTCTTCGTGGCGAGCGGCCTCGCGGGCATGGGCGCGGCGCGCCTGCTCCAGCACCGCGATCCACGCTGGACCATCGCCGTGGGGGGCGTCGTCGGCGCCGCCGCGCTCCTGCTGCTCGGACGGGCCACCGCCGTCTGGCAGCTCTACGTCGTCTACGCGGTCTTCGGCGTGGGCCACGCCTTCGCCGCACTCGTGCCGGCCACGACCCTGGTCACGCGCTGGTTCGTGGCGCGCCGCTCCGTGGCGCTCTCCGTGGCCTCCACGGGCCTGTCCGTGGGCGGGATCCTGCTGACCCCGGCCTCGGCCGCGCTCATCGGCCGGACCGGGCTGGAGGCGGCGGCACCGGTACTCGCGGCAGCCTGGTTCCTCGGCATCGTGCCCGTGACGCTCCTCGTGGTCCGGGCCGCGCCCGCCGTGCTCCCGGAGGTGGAAGCGGGCCTCGCCGGGAACGCCGCCGGCGACGGCTGGTCCTACGCGCGGGCGGTCCGCTCGCGCTTCTTCGTGCTGCTGACCGGCGCCTGGATCCTGTGCATGGCCGCGCAGGTGGGCGGCATCGCGCACCTGTTCAACCTCGCGGCGACGCGCGTGGAC
>JAZBPF010000357.1:0-2230 GCA_036351515.1 Pseudomonadales bacterium
CCAGCGACGCCCCTCGCGCTCCACGAACAGCGTGTCGTTCAGGGGAATGCACAGATCCCCGTAGCAGGCGCCCTGCGGCTTCACCTCGAAGCCGTTCACACGCTCGAGGTCCTCGGGACGGATCAGCAGGCGATCGACGCCCCCGACCTCCTCGAGGGTGATGCGGCGCCCCTGATACAGGATGGTGGCGCAGCCGTCCGGATGGACCGGGGTCTCCTCGAAGGGATGGCGCAGTTCAGGGTGCGCCATGAAGTTCCTGGCCATGGTCGTTCTCTCGTCGGATCGTGGACATCCCACGGTAGCAGAAACGGGGTCAGTGTCCTTTTCCCTGCACCGCCGGAGACCCGCGCGGCACGTTCTTCCGCACCGGCCGACCGGCGTCGCTGCCATCGAGCAGGTCTCCTCGAGGCGCTCGACCAGGATGATCGGGTCAGTCTCCGGGCCCAGGTGGATCCGGGCGCTGCCCATGGTCGCGATCACCTCCGGCGACAGATCGGGGAGCCGAGGGACCAAGCTCCACGGCGGCGCCGAGAAAACCACACTGACCCCTTTTCTTGCCTTTTCTTGCTCCAGCCGGTTGCTTGTCGTGGTCCGAGCTGCGGGTTTAACTGCAGAGACCGGTGCCATGCCTCCTCGAGGAACGACGATGCGACGACTCCCGCTCCTGCTGCTGCTCGTGCTGTGCTTCTTCTCGCCCGCCTGGGCGCAGAGCGAGGAGGACAAGGCCGAAGCCGAGGCGCGTGCCGCCTACATCCGTTCCCACTACGCGAAGTTCGAGTACGAGATCCCCATGCGGGACGGCAGGACCCTCTTCACGGCGGTCTACCGTCCCTACGATCGCTCCGAGGCCTACCCGTTCCTCATGGTGCGGACGCCGTACTCCGTGGGTCCCTACGGCGTCGATCAGTATCGGGAGACGCTGGGGCCCTCCGCGGCATTCGAGGAGGAAGGCTTCATCTTCGTCTTCCAGGACGTGCGCGGCCGCTTCCGCTCCCAGGGGGAGTTCGTGAACATGCGCCCGCAGGTCGCGCATCGGGACGGAGGCGTCGACGATGCCACCGACGCCTACGACACCATCGAGTGGCTCATCGAGCACGTCGAGGGCCACAACGGACGCGTGGGGCAGTGGGGCATCAGCTATCCCGGCTACTACACCTCCGTCTCGACCATCGACGCGCATCCGGCGCTCCGTGCCGTGTCGCCGCAGGCGCCCATCGCCGACTGGTTCTTCGACGACTTCCATCGCAACGGGGCCTTCGTACCGTCCATGGCGTTCCTCTTCTTCGATCGCTTCGACGCCTTCCCCGAGGGCAAGCACAGCCTCTGGCCCGAGGGGACGGACCGGACGACGCACGACGGCTACCAGTTCTTCCTCGACCTCGGCCCGCTGAAGAACGTCAACGAGGAGTGGTTCCACGGCGGGCGTCCGTTCTGGAACGAACTCGTCGCCCATCCGAACTACGACGACTTCTGGCAGGCCCGGAACCTGCTGCCGCACCTCGAGGACACGCGCCCCGCGGCCCTGGTGGTGGGCGGCTGGTACGACACCGAGGATCTCTACGGCCCGCTGCGGACCTATGCGGTGATGTCCGACGACAACGAGCGCAAGGACGTCCACCTCGTCATGGGGCCCTGGTACCACGGCCAGTGGAACCGCGAGGGCAGCACGCTCGGGGACGCGAAGTTCGGCTTCGATACGGCAGCGTGGTACCGGGAGCACCTGCTGCTTCCGTTCTTCCTGCATCACCTGAAGGACGAGGAGGCCGAGATCCCCCGGGCCTCCGTGTTCGAGACCGGTGCGAACCGCTGGCGCCGCTTCGAGCAATGGCCCCCGGAGGGAACGGTGGAACAGGTCCTGTACCTCGCGCCCGACCGAGCCCTCTCGGACGCGCCGCCCGACGTCTCGCGGGTGACCTACGTGTCGGATCCGGCGAGCCCCGTGCCGCACTCCCCCGAGATCGGCCGCGGCTGGGATCGCGAGTACATGGTGGCCGACCAGCGTTTCGCCGCCCGCCGCCCCGACGTGCTCGTGTTCCAGACCGAGCCCCTCGAGGACGATCTGATCGTGGCCGGCGATCTCGACGTCCGCCTGCAGTTCGCCACGGACCAGAGCGCGGCGGACCTCGTGGTGAAGCTCGTGGACGTCTTCCCGCCGCGCAACGAGAACTCCCGCGATCTCGACGAGGAGCGAGGCAATCGCCACGAACTGGTGCGCTGGGGAGCGATCCGC
>JAZBPF010000358.1:0-3550 GCA_036351515.1 Pseudomonadales bacterium
ATGCCGATGTGCACCTGCGAGCCCTTGATGCGCAGGACCTTCAGTTCGATGGTGCCGTCGATCATGATGGATTCGCCGGCGCGTCGGGTGAGTACGAGCATTCCCTGTGCCCTCCGTACGTGGACGTCGTGTCACGACGGGTGTCGTGGTGACCGGCGCCTAGGGTCCACGGCGGCCCCCCGGCGCGCTGTCGCGGGCCTGTAAGGAAATGTAAGGCTCCGTTCACAAGCGCCCCACGACGGTGCAGAGGCCCTGCCTGCTGAGGGATTTCCGTGCGCGGCGGGCGGCCACCGGCAGCGAGGAGAGGACCATGAGCGACGGCCACCGGATCGAGCACGACAGCATGGGCGAGGTCCGGGTCCCCGCGGACGCCCTCTGGGGCGCCCAGACCCAGCGCGCCCTCGACAACTTCGACATCGGTGGCCGACCGCTGCCCGCCGCCTTCGTCCGGGCCCTCTGCCGCCTGAAGGGCGCGGCGGCCCGCGTCAACGGGGAACTCGGCCTGCTCGAGACCGAGGTGGCCGACGCCGTCGCGGCGGCCGCGGAGGAGGTGGTCGCCGGCGAGTACGGCGACGCCTTCCCGGTGGACGTCTACCAGACCGGCTCCGGCACGAGCAGCAACATGAATGCGAACGAGGTCCTCGCCCGCCTCGCCGGCCGCCGCCTCGGCCGGGAGGTGCATCCGAACGACCACGTGAACCTCGGCCAGAGCAGCAACGACGTGATCCCGAGTGCCCTGCACCTGTCCGTCGCCCTCGCGCTCCGGGACGGGCTCCTGCCCGCCCTGGACGCCCTCGCCACGGCGATCGACGCCCGGGCCCGGGAGCTCGCCGACGTCCCCAAGACCGGGCGCACCCATCTCATGGACGCCATGCCCGTCACCCTCGGCCAGGAGCTCGGCGCCTGGGCGAGCCAGGTCCGCACGGCCCGCACGCGGCTCCGGGACACGCTGCCCCGGCTGGGCCACCTCGCCCTCGGCGGCACGGCCGTGGGCACCGGCATCAACGCCCATCCGGAGTTCGCGGGCCGCGTCTGCGCGCGCCTGGCTCGGGAGCTCGACCTGTCCCTGGTCCCGGACCCGGACCCCTTCCGCGCCCTCGCGAGCCAGGACACGGCGGTCGAGACCGCCGGCCAGCTCCGCGCCTGCGCCGTCGCCTTCACGAAGATCGCCAACGATCTGCGCTGGATGAACAGCGGTCCCCTCGCGGGGCTCGGGGAGATCGAGCTCGAGGCGCTGCAACCGGGCAGCAGCATCATGCCGGGGAAGGTGAATCCCGTGCTCCCGGAGGCCGTGGCCATGGCCTGCGCCCGCGTCGTCGGCCACGACGCGACCGTGGCGGCGGCGGGCCAGAGCGGGAGCTTCCAGCTGAACGTCATGCTCCCGGTGATCGCCGACGCCCTCCTCGACGCCACCGGACTGCTGGCGCGCGCGGCGGCGGCCCTCGCCCGGACCGTGGCCGGCTTCCGCGTGCGCCGGGAGGCCCTCGAGGCGCCCCTGGCCCGCAATCCGGTGCTGGTGACGGCGCTGAATCCGGTGCTCGGCTACGCCCGGGCCGCGGAGATCGCCAAGCGCGCGTACGCCGAGGGACGACCCATCCTCGAGGTGGCCGAGGAGATGACCGAGCTGCCGCGCGAGGAACTCGAGCGCCTCCTGGACCCGCGGCGCCTCACCCGCGGCGGCCTTCCGGGGGACTGAGAGGAGGCTCCACGACGCTCGCCGTCGCGAGACCTCCCCTCGGGCTGCCGGACCGGGCGAGAGCGCGGCAGCGAGGGAGAGCACGGCCTTCGCCACGGGACCGCACGACGAGCGGCCTCGCGACGTCGTCGGGCGCGTGCGGGGGGCGTCGCAGCAGCGGAGCATCACCGGGCCCCGCCGGTGTCCCCTCCCCGCGCATTGCAGCCGCGGAAGGCAGTGGACACAATGCGGGTCCACCACGCCGGCGTGCTGCGCCGACGAAGGATGCCGCGGAGGGATCCGCGGGAACGCTGGACCGGATCGCGTCGCGGGGACGCGAAGGCGCCGTACGGGGGACCTGGTGGAACCGGGCCGCATCCTGATCGTCGACGACGATCCCAGATACGCGAAGAGCCTGGCGCAGATCCTGGTGGCCGCCGGGCACACGGTGGCCGACCTCGTGGTGGGCGACCAGGTGCTCGATCTCCTCGAGCGCGACCCCCGCTGCGACGTGGTCCTCCTCGACCTGAACATGCCCGGGCTCACCGGCTACGAGGTGCTCGACGAGGTCAACGCCCTCCCCGCCCCGCCCAAGGTCATCGTGGTCAGCGGCGAGGACCGGGACGACCAGCTGCGCCGGCTGCTCAAGCTCGGCGCCTTCGACTACCTCGGCAAGCCCTGCGAGCCCGACGACCTGCTCCGGAGCATCGACGACGCCATCATGGCGCGGCGGCGGGACGCGGAGGCCCTCGAGGTCCTCGGGCGCATCAACGAGTCGAACCGGCTCTACCACTTCCTGGTGGACCAGTCCCCGGACGTCATCTACACGCTCGATGCCGACGGCTGCTTCACCTTCGCCTCCTCGAGCGCCGCATCCATCTTCGGCCGGGCGCCGGAGGCCCTCCGGGGGCAGCACTGGACGGCCCTCTTCAGCGAGGCGGAGCAGGAGCGGGCGAACCGCCGCTTCAACGAACGCCGCACCGGGCACCGCGCGACGCGGAACCTCGAGCTGAAGCTCGCGGACCCGGGTGAGGACGAGGTGCGCTGGATCCAGGTGAGCGCCACGGGCCTCTACACGGAGCGCGCCGAGGGCGAGCAGGTCTTCGAGGGCACCTACGGGATCGCCCGGGACATCACGGCCGGGCGCCTGCGCGACGAGACCCGGGTGCGCCTCGAGATGCAGCTCGAGCAGGCCCGCCGCATGGCCGCCATCGGCCAGCTCGCGGGCGGCATCGCCCATGACTTCAACAACATCCTGGCGAGCATGATCGGCTACGCGGAGCTCGCCCGCATGACCCTCGACGGGCGCCCCGAGGAAGTCGGCGGCTCCTATCTCGAGGAGGTCATCTCCGCCGGCCAGCGGGCCCGGGACCTCATCGCCCAGCTCCTGAACTTCAGCCGCAACGACGGGGGCCAGCCCCGGGTCGTGCGCCTCGAACAGGAGATCGACGGGGTCATGCGCATGCTGCGCGCCGTGATCCCGACCTCGATCCGCCTCGAGCGGGACATCGACTCGACGCTGCAGCCCGTGTGGATCGACCCCGCGCACCTGCAGCAGGTGATCCTGAACCTCTTCATCAACGCCCGGAACGCCGTGGCGCGCACCGGCATGATCCGCGTGCACCTCGCGCGCCACGAATCGCTCGAGCCGCGGACCTGCTCCGCCTGCGGCGCGCGTTTCGACGGCGACCACATCCTGCTCGAGGTGGTGGACGACGGCTGCGGGATCCCGCCGGCGCGGCTGCGCCGCCTCTTCGACCCGATCGTGACCACGTCCCGCGAGGGTCGCGGCACCGGCTTCGGCCTGTCGATCATCAAGGGCATCGTGCACCGCTACGGGGGCCACCTGGAGGTCGAGAGCGAGGTCGGCCGAGG
>JAZBPF010000359.1:0-7721 GCA_036351515.1 Pseudomonadales bacterium
AGGACGGATCGATCATGATCGTGGTGGCGACGGACGCCCCGGTGGAGAGTCCGGGGCTCGAGCGGATCGCGAAGCGGGCCCTGTTCGGCCTCGCGCGCACCGGATCCTTCGCCCACAGCGGCTCCGGGGACTACGTGATCGCCTTCTCGACGGCCCCGGGCGTCCGGCGGCCGCGGGAAGCGCGCGGTCCGGCGGGGGAGGGCAGCCTCGTCCCGGCGGCCCTGTCCCCGCTGTTCGCCGCGACCGTCGAGGCGACCGAGGAAGCGATCTACAACGCCCTGCTCCGGGCCACGACGGTGCGAAGCAGTCGCGGCGTGCTGGAGGCCATCGACCCGGCGGTCGTCCGGGCCGTGCTCGAGCGGCACGGCGCCCTGGACTGGGACCGGGCACTTCCTCCGGGACGGCTCCCCGCGGACGACGAGGGCGAGGTGCCCTGAGGCACCTCAGGGACGGCGACGTCCCCCGCCGGCCCCGGGTCGCGTGCGGGCGCCGGCACCGCCCGGCCGGAACTGCCGGGAGTGGTCCGCGGCGCCGCCCCTGCGCACGGCGGCCGGGTCCGTGGCCGCGGCGCCGCCGCGGACGAGGTCGCGGAAGGCGCTCGCGTCGCCGCGCTCGCGGGTCTCGATGCGCAGGTCGTGGACGTCGTTCGGCATGTTCGCCCAGCCGGCGCCCCACGGGCTGTTGTGGTCCGCGAGGGCGGCGGGGGCGAGGGCGGCGGTCAGCATCGCCAGAAGCATGGGTGTCGGTCTCATCGTTCGGTTCCTCCGCTGGAGCGGCGGGGGCGTCGCTACCCCCTCGTCTGCTTCAACGCGCCTCCCGCGCTCCCGTTGACGTCCCGTCCTCCGCGTCACTCCCCTCCGGCTCCGTCGCCTCGAAGCCCGACAGCACGTCCATGAGTTCCGCGGTGACCGCCTCCTGGCGCGCCCGGCGCAGGGCTCTCCGCAGCGTCTCGCCGCGCTCCTCGAGATTGCGCTGCGCCGCCTGCATGGCGGCGAGTCGGCTGCCGTGCTCGCTCGCCTGGGACTCTGCGCAGGCCCGGAACAGCGACACGAACATCCACTGCCGCAGGAGCCGGCCCAGGAGCCGGTCCGCGGGCATGGAGAAGGTCGGAAGGCTGCGGGAAGGCCAGCGGCCCTCCGGCAGGGACCGGAACCGGCGGAGGTCGATGGGCAGGAGCGCATGGGCCGTCGGCCGGAAGCGGCTTCCCCCGAGATGGCGGTTGTAGAAGAGCAGCGCCCGGGCGGTGCCGTCGCCGGTCTGCCAGGCGTCGACCTGGAGCAGGAGCCTCTGCACCGTCGCGGCGACGCCGGCGGCCGAGCCCGGCAGGGGGAAGGTCCGCTCCGGTTCGGATCCCGTGCGGGCGAGACGGTCCGCCACGCGGGCCCCGACGGCGACGAAGCGCCGGTCCGCGCGGGCGATGCCGGCGCGCTCCAGATGCGCCTCGGCGAAGGCGGCGATCTCCTCGTTGAAGCGGCCGCAGAGACCGTGGTCCGAGCCGAAGATGACCGCGGCCGTGGCCGCCTCGCCGGGGTCCGCGGGTCCGGGTCCCGCATCGGTCTCCCGGACGACCACGTGGAGTGCGAGCTCCACGGTGCGGGCGTAGTCCCCGAGGGCCTCCACGGCGGCCTCGTAGGGCCGGATGCTGGCGGCGGACAGGGCCTTCATGGTGCGCACGACGCTGCGCAGCCCCGCGAGGCTCTCCACCCGCTTCTCGAGGTCGACGAGCGCCTCGCTCACGGGGAGCTTCTACCCACGCCGGGGAGGGTGCGCGCCGTCGCCAGCAGGGCGTCGAGGTCGCCGTCGGCGAGCGGCTCGCCGGCCTCCATGCGCGCACAGAGGTCCCGGTGGACCTCCAGTACGCCTGCCTGCAGCGCCGCCTCCACGTCCCGCATCCGTTCCGGCGGGACCGCATCGAGGAGCCCGGCGTTGAGCGCCGCCAGCACGGCGATCTGCGCCGCCGCGCGCTGGGGTGCGTGCTCCGGCTGCTTCAGGACCTCGCGCACGCGCCGGCCGTGCTCGATGGTGGCGCGCGTGTCCGGGTCGAGGCGCGTGGCGAAGCGCGCGAAGCTCTCGAGCTCCTCGAACTGGGCGTAGGCGAGGCGCAGGTCCCCGGCGACGGCGCGGTAGGCGGGGAACTGGGTCTTGCCGCCGACGCGGGAGACGGATCGGCCCACGTCCACCGCCGGGAGCACGCCGCGGTGGAAGAGTTCCGGAGAGAGGTAGATCTGGCCGTCCGTGATCGAGATCAGGTTCGTCGGAATGAAGGCGGAGATGTCCTGCGCCTGGGTTTCTACGATGGGGAGGGCGGTCAGGGAACCGCCCCCCCGCTCGGCGCAGAGATGCGTGGCGCGCTCCAGAAGCCGTGCGTGGATGTAGAAGATGTCCCCCGGATAGGCCTCCCGGCCGGGGGGTCGCCGGAGCAGCAGCGACAGCTCGCGATAGGCGCGCGCGTGGCGGGTGAGGTCGTCGTAGACGATCAGCACGTCCCGGCCCCGTTCCATGAAGTACTCGGCCATGGTCGTGGCCGCGTAGGGGGTCAGGAAGCGGAGCCCGGGCGGATCCTCGTCGGAGGCGACCACGACGATCGTGTAGGCGAGGGCGTCGTGGGCGCGCAGGGTCTCCACCACGCCCGCCACGGCCGTGCCCCGCTGGCCCACGGCGCAGTACACGCAGACCACGTCCCGGCCGCGCTGGTTCAGTATGGCGTCCACGGCGACCGCGGTCTTGCCGGTCTGGCGGTCGCCCACGACGAGCTCCCGCTGGCCGCGGCCGATGGGCACGAGCGCGTCGACGACCTTGAGCCCCGTCTCCAGGGGCACGGTCACCGGCGCGCGGTCGAGGATGGCCGGCGCCGGGCGCTCGACGAGGCGCCGCTCCCCCACCGGGAGCGGTCCGTGTCGGTCGAGGACGCGCCCCGTGGCATCGACCACCCGCCCGAGTAGCGCCTCGCCCACGGGCGTGTCCGCTTCCCGTCCCGTGGCGGTGACCGCGGCACCGGCCCGGATCCCCGGGTCGTCCCCGAGGAGAACGACGCCGGCCCCCGCGGCGTCGAGGTCCGTGGCGATGCCCAGGACGTCCCCGGGGAAGCGCACCAGCTCCTCCGCGGCGAGGCCGGGCAGGCCCGCCACACGGGCGATGCCGCCCCCCACGCGCAGCACCCGGCCGCGCTCCTCGAGCTGCAGACGCAGCGGCGTCGCCTCCAGCGCGGCGTCCACGTCCGCCAGGGCGGCGTCCAGCTGCTCCCGGAGCACGGCTCAGGCTTCCGGGTCGAGCGCGGTGGCGCCTGCGAGAGGCCGCCGAAGCCGCTCTGCGAGGGCGTCCAGATGGGGCCCCAGTGCCCAGCCGAGGCGCCGCCCGCCGGCCGAGAGTTCGAGGCCTGCGACGAGCGTCGGGTCCGTGTCCCAGACGAGGCCCCGGTCCTCGCCGAAGGTGCGCCGGAGCGCGGCGGCGAGGGTCTCGCGGACTGCCGCGGCGAGGGGACGGGCACTGCTCACCCGGAGCGGGCCGTCGTCGCTGAGCAGCGCGTCCCGGTCGGCGGCCGGGAGGGCGTCGAGCGCTTCCAGGAAGCGCTCCACGGCGCGGGCGTCGAGATCGCTGCCGGCGAGCTCCGTGAGCGCCCGCCGCGCCACCGCGACGACGCCGTCGGCCGCGCGGCTGCGCACCTCCTCGAGGAAGGCGTCCCGTTCCCGCTCGATCTCCTCGGTCCAGCTCCGGCGCATGCGTTCCGCCTCCTCGCGTGCCCGGGCGACGAGTCGGCTCCGCTCCGCCTCGCCCGCCTCCCGGGCCTCGGCGAGCAGCGCTTCCCGCTCCGCGTCCAGGGCCTCCGTACGCTTCGCGAAGCTGTGCTCCGCGGCGCTCGCCGCGTCCTCCCGTGCCGCGGCCTGCTGAAGACGCTCGGCGATCCGCGCCTCCCGACGGTCCATGGCGGCGAGCACGGGCCGGTAGAGGAAGCGCTGGAGCAACCACACGAGGACGAGGAAGTTGACGATCTGCGCCGAGACCGTCACCCAGTCGACGGTCACGGCTCAGGACCCTGCCGCCGCGACCGCGCGGTCCCAGAAGGGGTTGGCGAAGAGCAGGATCATGGACACCACGAAGCAGTAGATGGCCGTGGACTCGATCATCGCCAGGCCCACGAAGAGCGTGCGGGTGATCGTGGCTGCTTCGTCCGGCTGCTGGGCGAGGGCGGCGACGGCCTGGGCGACCGCCCGGCCCTCTGCCAGGGCAGGGCCGATGGCGCCGACGGCGATCGTCAGCCCGGCCACGGCGATGGAGACGGTTGCGATGAGGGTGCTCGGGTCCATGGGGCGCTCCGTTCAGGGTTCCTCGGCCTCGGGTCCGGATCGACTGCGATGGGCGGTGGCCGCAGACGCGATGTAGACCATGGCCAGGATGGCGAAGATGTAGGCCTGGATCATGCCCGTGAGCAGCCCGAGGAGCTGCATGACCACGGGAAAGAAGTAGGGGGTCAGGCCGAGGAGGATGGCGCCGATCACCGTACCGCTCATGATGTTTCCGTAGAGGCGCACGGCGAGCGCCAGGGTGCGCGACAGCTCCCCGACGACGTTGAAGGGCAGCATGAACCAGGTGGGCCGCACGTAGTGCCGCGCATAGGCGAGGGGGCCCTCGGAGACGATCCCGTAGAGGGGCACGGCGACGAAGACGCACAGGGCGAGGGCCGTGGTCGTCGACAGGGAACCGGTCGGTGGGAGATAGCCGGGCACCACGGTCAGCAGGTTGGCGGTGGCCACGAAGAGGAACAGGGTGCCCACGAAGGGCAGGTAGGGTCCCGGGTCCGCGCGGCTCACCTCCCGGATCTGGTCGCGGATGCCCGTCACGAGCACCTCGAGCAGGTTCTGACCGCGGGACAGCTCCGTCTCCGTGGACAGGTTCCGGGTCACGAGACGGGCGATCCCCACCAGGAAGCCCATGACCACCCAGGTGAAGACGAGGGTGCCGTTGACCGCGAGCGGGCCCAGCTGCCACAGCACGAACTCGTCCGGACTGATGCTCATCGAGGGGCTCCGGCGCGCCGCGGCAGCCTCACTGCCAAGGCGATCCGCGCCACCACGAAGCCGACGAGCAGTGCGAGCGTGGCCGGCGCTCCGCCGATGCGGAGCGTCATGGCGAAGACGATGAGGGCCCCGGCGCTCCGCAGGAGCGTGCTCCCGAGTACCCGCAGGCCGGGATGACGGGCAGCGCCGAGGTGCCGGACCGTGAGCCAGAGTCCGCCGTAGAAGAGGCCCCCGAGGCCCGCGCCTGCCAGGCCGCACAGGAGCAGCCCCCCCGCCTCAGTCACGATCGCTCTCCTGCCGGATCCAGTACCAGGCGTTCAGGCACCCGAGCGCCGCACCCACGAACAGGCCCGTCAGCGTCCAGGACACGTCTCCGGGCCAGCGCTCGTCCATCCACAGGCCCAAGGCGATGCCCGCCAGGGTCGGGATCGCCACGGACCAGCCGACGACCCCGAACATGCCGAGGCCGAACCACACGGCGGGCTTCGGTCGCCGTCGCGCCCGGAGCTTGCGTTCCGCGCGCCGGCCCACCTCTCGGCGCAGCCCGTCGCCGGGTTCCTCCGGCTCGCGGGGGCGCTCACCCACGGCCGTGCCCCTGCAGGTCGCGGAAGCGACGCAGGGTGCTCGCCTCGAGCCGCGCCAACGCCGCCCGGGCGCGCCGTGCCTGCTCGTCGAGTTCCAGGAAGCGCTCGCGCACGAGGGCCTCGAGGGACTCCAGCGCCTCCCCGCGCACGCCGCGCTGGGCCGAGACGAGGACCTCTCGCCCGCACTTCAGCAGGATGGCCGCGTCGAGGGCCGCGTAGCGTTCCGTCCCTGCGGTCGGCTGGAAACAGAGCACGCCCGGAACGAGTGCGGCGGCGAAGTCCACGTGCCGGGGCAGCAGGCAGAACCAGCCGTTCTCGGCCTCGGCGAGTACCCGCTGCACGGGCTCGTCGACCAGGATCTCCGTCGGCAGCAGGACCTTCAGGCGAAGCGGCGGCTCAGCCATCGCGGGTCTCCGGCCTCGGGACCTCGTCGACGCCCCCGATCATGTAGAAGGCGCGCTCCGGCACGTCCCGGAACTCGTCCGCCAGGATCCGCTCGCACCCCTCCAGGGTCGTGGCGAGCGGCACGAGGCGCCCCCCCTTGCCCGTGAACTGGCCGGTGGTGAAGAACGGCTGCGTCAGGAAGCGCTCGAGGCGACGTGCCCGCTCGACGGTGGCGCGGTCCTCGCGGGAGAGTTCCTCCAGGCCGAGCATGGCGATGATGTCCTTGAGGTCCTCGTACTCCGCCAGCGTGGTGCGCACGCCCTGGGCGATGCGGTAGTGGCGCTCGCCGGCGAGCGTCGGCGTGAGCATCTTCGAGCCCGTGGCCAGCGGGTCGATGGCGGGATAGAGGCCCTGGGCCGCGCGCCGCCGCGAGAGGACGATGGACGCGGAGAGGTGCGAGAAGATGTGCGTCGCCGCCGGGTCGGTGAGGTCGTCCGCGGGGACGTAGACCGCCTGCACGGAGGTGATGCCCGCGTGCCGGGCGCTGCAGATGCGCTCCTCGAGCTCCGCGAGTTCCGTCGCCAGGGTCGCCTGGTACCCGACCCGCGAGGGGATCCGCCCCATGAGGCCGGAGACCTCCATGCCGGACTGGACGAAGCGGAAGATGTTGTCGATCAGCAGCAGCACGTCCTGGCGGCGCACGTCGCGGAAGTACTCGGCGATGGACAGGGCCGCGTGACCGACGCGGAAGCGGGCGCCCGGTGGCTCGTTCATCTGCCCGTAGACGAGCACGGCCTTGTCGAGGACGCCCGACTCGTCCATCGAGCGGTACATCTCCTCGGCCTCGCGCATGCGCTCGCCGATGCCGCAGAACAGGCTGACGCCCTCGTAGCGGGCCGCCATGTTGTGGATGAGCTCGTTGATGAGCACGGTCTTGCCCACCCCGGCGCCGCCGAAGAGCCCGGACTTCCCGCCCCGTTCCAGGGGCGCGAGGAGATCGATGGCCTTGATCCCGGTCTCGAAGATCTCCGCGCTCGTGCGGCGGTCGGCGAGCGGCAGGACGGGCCGGTGGATGGGCCAGCGTTCCGTTGCGTCGAGAGGACCGAGGCCGTCGAGGGGGCGGCCGAAGACATCGAGCATGCGACCGAGGAGCTCCGGGCCGACCGGGACGGTGAGCGGCTGCCCGCAGTCTCGCACCGCGGCTCCCCGGGCCAGGCCGCGGATCGGGGAGAGGGCGATACACCGGGCCGTGTGTGGATCGACGTGGCTGTGGACCTCGAGCACGAGGCCGTCGCGCGGCCCGCAGCGCAGCTCCTGTTCGCGAGGGGGCAGGGGCTCGGGGAAGTGCACGTCGACGACGCTGCCGCGCACGGCCAGAACGCGGCCGGTCGCGGGGCTCGAGCGGGATCGATCGTCCTGGGAGGAGGCGGCGGTCTCCATCGGGCGGCCTGCGCTTCGCCACGGCGGATGCGGCGGCGTTCGTCACCTTCGATCATGAAGGCCGCGCGGACGAGGCGAATTGACCCGCCTCAAGGCAGCTGCAGATCGACTCCCCCTGGGTGCCCTACCAGTCCGTGATGCGGCGGCCCCGGTTTCCGATTCTTCGGTCTCCCGGAACGGCGCGCTCCGGCAGCCCGAGATCCGTGTCCCGGCGCTTGTCCGTGCGGCGATCCTCGTAGTGCCGGTACACGCAGGTGCACCGGCCCGGCGTCGCGCAGCCCTCGAGGGGCAGGAGCGG
>JAZBPF010000360.1:0-4126 GCA_036351515.1 Pseudomonadales bacterium
GACTAGTCCACAGGACCGGAGATTCATGCCCCTGCGCGTCACCGTCGTCGTCCTCGCCGGGCTCGGGGCCTATGCCCTGGCCTGGGTCACGCTGATCGTCCTGCCCTTCTTCCTGCCTCCCTGGGCGGTGAACGTCGGTGCCCTGCTGTTCGCGCTCTGGGTCGCCTGGCGCACCTGGGGCGCCACCGCCTACGGCGTGCCCTCGCCTGCCCGGAGTGCGCTCGTGGGCGGCACCGTCGGCGGCGGCGTGGGGTTCCTCCTCGGCTTCGGCGGCCCCCTGCTCCTCGCGCCCGCCGCGAACCAGGGCCCGCTCCTCGGCCTGCTGATCACGGCGCCCCTCGGCGTGTTCCTCGGCGCCACCGTGGGCTATGCGCGGGCGCTGCGGCAGGGGCGCGCCTGAGGTGCGCCGGCTGCTCGTCGTCGCCCTGCTGTGGATGCCCCTCCAGGCTGCGGCCGCCGATCCCGCGAAGCTGCGCCTCGCCTCGGTCCAGGCCATCGTCGCGCCGGTGGAGGGCGACGCGGACGCCGTGCTCTTCGCGCTCCATGCGGACCGGGTCGTGCCCATCGCGTCCGTGACCAAGCTGCTCACGGCCCTCGTGGTCCTGGAGTCCGGGGAGCCCCTCGACGCGTGGCTGCCGATCGTCGACTGGGAGGAGCGGCCGCCGAACAACGCCTACTCGCGCATGCGCATCGGCTCGGAGCTGCGGCGCGGCGATCTCCTGCGCATCGCCCTCATGTCCTCGGAGAACCTCGCCACCCACGTGCTCGCGCACCATCATCCGGGCGGCGACGCCGCGTTCGTCGCGGCCATGAACGAGACCGCGGAGCGCCTCGGGATGGAGGGCGCGCGCTTCGTCGATCCGGCGGGCCTGTCGGCGGCGAACGTGGCCTCGGCCCGGGGCGTGCTGGCGCTCGTGCGGGCGGCCTGGACCCACGAGGAGATCCGGGCGTACACGGGCACGGCGCAGTTCACGGCCCGCTTCCGCGAGCCGCGCTACACGCTCGGCTACGGCAACACGAACCCCCTGGTGGCCAGCAGCCGCTACGACGTGGCGCTCTCGAAGACCGGATACCTGGACGAAGCCGGGCGGTGCCTCGCCACGGTGACGACGATCGACGGGGCCCCCGTGGCCATGGTCCTCCTCGACTCCTTCGGCTCCCGCTCCCATCTCGGCGACGTGGGCCGCATCCGGCGCTGGCTCACGACCGGGGACGGGGGCCCCGTGGCCCGGGCCGCTGCCGAGTACGCCGCCGCCCGGAACGCGTCCCGGGAGGCCCGCGCCGCGGAGCCGGTGTCCTCCGCCGAGTAGGGGATCGGCCCCGTCGGGACGTCCCGGAGCCCGTCGGCCGGTCGGCAGTGCCCCCGGGACGGGCGGTCGCTCGCGACGTGGTGTAAACGCCGCGTGAATCCTAGCCTTCCCCCATGCGGATTCCCTCCTGGAAGCGCCTGCTCGCGCTCTCGCTGCTGGGCTGCGCCCTCGCCGCGGGGGCGGCCCCGGCGGACGACCGCGTGGTGCTCCGCGTGGACCGCGTGACCCTCGATCCGCCGCTCGCGAGTCCCGTGGCGGTCACCCGCGTGAACTTCCGGCGCAGCTACGGCCAGGTGCCCCTCGTGTTCGTCCTCCCCACGGAGGACAACCCGGACCCGGCCGCCGTGCGCATCGTGGACGTGGACACCACCGGCTTCGAGGTGGCCCTCGTGGAGCCGCCCGGCGAGGACGGGTCCACCTCCGGGACGACGCTCGACTACTTCGCCGTCGAGCCCTTCGCCCGCCGGACCCTGGGCGTCGAGTTCGAGGCGGGGCGCCTGCTGACGAGCACCACCCAGGGCCGGAACGGCGGGCCCCAGGGCTGGGAGACGGTCTCCTTCGCCCGGACGAAGAACAGCGACCCCATCGTCCTCGTGCAGGTCCAGAGCGCGAACAACGAGCCCGGCCTCGCGCCGGGCACGCCGTCCTCGCCCTGGCTCACGGCGGTCGTCGACGACGTGACGGCCGGGGGCTTCGACGTCGCCCTGGAGCGTTCGGAGACCTCCGGAACCCTGGCGGCGCCGGAGGAGATCGCCTGGTTCGCCATGGACGGGGACCTCGCCTTCAGCTTCTTCGACGAGAACGGCAGCGCCGTCGCGGGCGCCACGGCGCGCGATGCGACCACCGTCGTCGGCCACGACAACGGCTGCACCGCCGTGCCCTTCGGCACGACCTTCCCGGGCCTGCCGCGGGTGTTCGCGGGCAAGCTCACCCGGAACGGCGGCGACGGAGGCTGGCTGCGCCGCTGCGGGCGCTCGCCCGCCGACGTCGGCCTGCTCGTGGACGAGGACCGCGCCGAGGACTCCGAGCGGAGCCACACGCGCGAGGCCGTGGGCGTGCTCGCGTTCGAGCGGTCCTTCGTCGCCGAGCGGGTCTGGCCCCTGTTCTTCTTCACGCCCTTCGACGGCGAGGTCGACTCCGTGCTGCTGCCCTCCGCGAGCGGTGCCGTCGGGCGCTTCACGGACGTGGTCTTCCCGGAGCCCTTCGCGACCACGCCCCTCGTGTTCGCGCTGCCGACGGAAGGGGAGAACGATCCCGCCGCGCTGCGGATCCGGGACGTGACGCCCTCGGGCTTCCGCGTCGCGGCCGTGGAGCCCCCGGGGGAGGACGGCCCCCACGGATCCACCACGGTCGACTACCTCGCCGTGGAGCCCGGCGCCCACCGCCTCGACGACGGCCGGCACCTGGAGGCGGGGTTCCTGGACACGACCCGCTTCGTCTCCAACGGGGCCGGTTCCACGGGCTGGGAGCGCGTGAGCTTCACGGCGGGGCGCTTCGCCACGCCGCCGGCGCTGCTCGCGGGCCTGCAGACGGTGGCGAACGAGCCGGACATCGACCCCTCGGTCCCGTCCCGGCCGTTCCTCACGGCGGCCTCGCAGGCGCTGGACGCCTCCGGCGTCGACCTGGCCCTCGAGCGTTCGGAGGTCACCGAGGGCGCCGTGACCGTCCCCGAACGCATCGGCTGGCTCGCCGCCGACCGGGCAGTGCGCGGCACCCTCGTGGACCGGAGCGGCGCGACCGTGGCCTACGACTTCTCCGCCGGCGCCACCGTGGAGGGCTTCGACGACGGCTGCGACGCGGTGTCCTTCACGGCCCCCTTCGCGGCGCCGGCGCTCGTGGTCGCGGACAAGAACGCCCGCAACGGCAACAACGGCGGCTGGCTGCGGCGCTGCGCGCCGCCCACGGCCGCGACCGTGGGGCTGCACGTGGACGAGGACCGGGCCGCGGATCCCGAGCGTACGCACATCGCCGAGCCCGTGAGCGTGCTCGCCTTCGGGCGCCCCTTCGCCTGGAGTCCCTCCTCCCCGGAGATCGAGCTCGAGGAGACCGTGGTCACCGTGGAGGACCCGGTCTCCGGCGCGAGCCAGCCGAAGGCGATCCCCGGTGCCCTCGTGGAGCATCGGGTGGTCGCGCGGAACCGGGACAAGGCCGTGGCGGATCCCGAGTCCCTCGTGGTCACGGCGCTGCGCGCCCCCGGGACGGAACTCTTCCTCGGCGACCTGGACGGCACGGGCGCCCCCGTCCGCTTCCTCGACGGCGCCGTGCCGAGCGGCCTCGCCCTGGACTTCGGTGGTCTCGACGATCCGGCGGACGGCGTCGAGTTCACCGCCGACGACGGCGCGAGCTGGGACTACCAGCCGACGCCGGGCCAGGACTTCGATCCGCAGGTGGACGGCCTGCGCGTGCGGCCCACGGGCACCTTCCGCGGGGTGCGCGGGGGCGACGTGCCGAGCTTCGAGCTGCGCTGGCGCGCCCGGGTGGAGTGATACGCTGCGGGCCGCCCTCGCGAGGAGCCCGCTCGTGCACGACGCCAACCTGACGACCCCGCGCCCCACCTTCGTGACCCACCTCGAGTGCTCGGAGACGGGCGAGGCCGTGCCCGCGGACACGCTCCAGAACCTCTCGCCGGCGGGCAAGCCGCTGCTCGTGCGCTACGACCTGACCGGCGTCGCGAACGCCGTGGATCCGGACGCGCTCGCGCGGCGTCCCCAGGACCTCTGGCGCTACCGCGAGCTGCTGCCCGTCCGCGAGTGCCGGCACCTGACGTCCCTCGGCGAGGTCGTCACGCCGCTGCTGCGCCTCGACCGCCACGGTCC
>JAZBPF010000361.1:0-4722 GCA_036351515.1 Pseudomonadales bacterium
CTTGCGCGCCGGAGCGGCGCCCCTCTCGAACGCGGAACCGGACACCATGCACATCGACGCGGCCGCCCTCTCGCACCTCGCGGAGCTGGCACGCATCGGTCTCGACGACGGCGAGGCGCAGCGCCTCGTCGACGAGCTCGAGGCCATCCTCGCCCTCGTGGACCGCATCCAGGAGGTCGACGTCGAGGGCGTCGAGCCCCTGGCCCACCCCATCGACCTCGCGCAGCGGCTGCGCCCGGACCGGGTCACGGAACCCGACCTCCGGGAGCGTTACCAGGAAGGGGCCCCCGCCGTCGAGGACGGCCTCTTCCTCGTCCCGCGGGTGGTGGAATGAGCGCGCCGGACACGGTCGCCGGCGCCGCCGCGGCCCTGGCCGCGAAGGAATGCTCGAGCGTCGAGCTCGTGCGCCGCGCCCTCGAGGCCATCGAGGCGGACCCGACGCTCGGCGCCTTCGTCTCCGTGCGCGCCGAGGCGGCGCTGGCCGAGGCGGACGCCGCCGACGCCCGGCGGGCCGCCGGCGACGCCGGTCCGCTCACGGGCGTGCCGGTCGCCGTGAAGGACCTCTTCTGCGCCCGGGGCACGCGCACCACGGCCGGCTCCCGCATGCTCGCCGACTGGGTCGCGCCCTACGACGCGGCGGTGGTGGAGCGTCTCCGGACCGCCGGGGCGGTGCTCGTCGGCAAGACGAACCTCGACGAGTTCGCCATGGGCTCGTCCGGCGAGAACAGTCACTTCGGCCCGACCCTGAATCCCTGGGACCGCACGCGCGTGCCCGGCGGGTCCTCCTCCGGCTCCGCCGCCGCGGTGGCCGCCGGCCTGGTACCGGGGACCCTCGGCACCGACACGGGCGGGTCGATCCGTCAGCCCGCCGCCTTCTGCGGCCTCACGGGCGTGAAACCCACCTACGGCCGCGTCTCGCGCTGGGGCATGATCGCCTTCGCCTCCTCCCTCGACCAGGCGGGCCCCCTCGGGCACGGGGCGGAGGACGTCGCCCTGCTCCTGCAGGCCATCGCGGGCTTCGACGAGCGCGACTCGACCAGCGTCGAGGCGCCCGTGGACGACTACCCGGCCGCCTGCGGGGCCCCCGTGGAGGGGCTGCGCGTGGGGATCCCGGAGGCCCTCCTCGAGCAGCTCGATCCCGCGGTGGCCGGCGCCGTGGCGGAAGTGCGGGCCGTCCTCGAGGACGCGGGCGTCCGCTGCGTGCCCGTGCGCCTCGACCACGTCGAGGCGGGCATCGGCGCGTACTACGTGCTCGCGCCGGCGGAGGCCTCCACGAACCTCTCGCGCTTCGACGGCGTGCGCTTCGGCCATCGCTGCGCGGACCCGGCGAGCATCGACGACCTCTACCGGCGCTCCCGCGCCGAGGGCTTCGGCGCCGAAGTGAAGCGCCGGATCCTCACGGGAACCTACGCGCTGTCCGCCGGCTACCACGACGCCTACTACCGGCGGGCCCAGCGCGTGCGCCGGCGCATCCGCGACGCCTTCGCCGCCGCCTTCTCGGAGGTGGACGCGATCCTCACGCCCACGACCCCGACCGCCGCCTTCCCGCTCGGCGAGAAGACGGACGACCCCGTGGCCATGTACCTGCAGGACGTGTTCACGATCCCCGCGAACCTCGCGGGCATCCCCGGCCTGTCCCTGCCGGCGGGCTTCGCCGGCGCCCTGCCCCTCGGCGCCCAGCTGCTCGGCCCGCACTTCGCAGAGGCCCGCCTGCTCGCCCTCGCCGGAGCCTTCCAGCGCGCCACGGACCACCACCGCCGGCGACCGGGAGACGCGTCGTGAGCTGGGAAACGGTCATCGGGCTCGAGGTCCACGTCCAGCTCGCCACCGCCTCGAAGCTGTTCTCCGGCGCGCCGAACACCTTCGGCGCCGAGCCGAACCGGACCGCGAGCGCAGTCGAGCTCGGCCTGCCGGGCGTGCTCCCGGTGCTGAACGCCGAGGCCGTGCGCATGGCCGTCCGCTTCGGCCTCGCCGTCGAGGCGGAGATCGCCGAGCGGACGGTCTTCGCCCGCAAGAACTACTTCTATCCGGACCTCCCGAAGGGCTACCAGATCAGTCAGCTCGACGCGCCGATCGTGGGTCGCGGCCGGCTGCAGATCGTGCTTCCGGACGGCACGACGAAGACCGTGGGCATCACCCGCGCCCACCTCGAGGAGGACGCCGGCAAGTCGCTCCACGAGGACTACCACGGCATGACCGGCATCGACCTGAACCGAGCCGGCACGCCCCTGCTCGAGATCGTCAGCGAGCCGGACCTGCGCAGCGCCGCCGAGGCCGGGGCCTACCTGCGGGAGATCCACACGCTCGTGCGCTGGCTCGGCATCTCCGACGGCAACATGAACGAGGGCTCCCTGCGCTGCGACGCCAACGTCTCGATCCGTCCCGCGGGCAGCGGGACCCTCGGCACGCGCACGGAGATCAAGAACGTCAACTCCTTCCGCTTCCTCGAGAAGGCCATCGAGTTCGAGATCGCCCGGCAGATCGAGCTCGTGGAGCGCGGCGGCACGGTGGTGCAGGAGACCCGTCTCTACGACGCGGACCGGGACGAGACGCGGCCCATGCGCGGCAAGGAACACGCCGAGGACTACCGCTACTTCCCCGATCCGGACCTCCTGCCCGTGGAGGTCGAGCCGGCGACGGTCGCGGCCCTGCGCGCCGAGCTCCCCGAGCTGCCGCGGGAGCGGCGCAGCCGCTTCGTGGAGGCCCTCGGGCTGCCCGAGCAGGACGCGCGGCTGCTCGCCTCGGACCGGGACACGGCGGACTACTTCGAGGCAGTGGCGGCGCGGGCAGGGGACGCGCGGCTCGCCGCGAACTGGGTCCTCGGCGAGCTCGCCGCCTTCCTGAACCGCGAGGACCTCGCCATCGCCGACGCCCCGCTCCGCGCGGAGACCCTCGGGGACCTGCTGCTGCGGATCCGCGACGAGACCATCTCCACGAAGATCGCCAAGACCGTCTTCGAGGTGCTGGTCACCGAGGGCGGGGAGCCCGACGCGGTCATCGACGCGCGCGGCCTGCGCCAGCTCTCCGACAGCGGCGAGCTCGAGCGCCTCGTGGAGGAGGTGATCGCCGCCAATCCCGCGCAGGTGGAGCAGTACCGCGCGGGCAAGGGCAAGGTCCTCGGCTTCTTCGTCGGCCAGCTCATGAAGGCCACCGGCGGCCGCGCGAATCCGCAGCAGGTGAACACCCTGCTGCGCGAGAAGCTCGACGGCGGCTGACCCTGCCGTGCGGGTGTTCGCCGCCTTCGCAGCACCCACCGCAGCGCGCGCGGACGCACCGGAGCTCTGGTTCCTGCGCGTGCACCGTGCGAGCCGCCTGCCGCCCCCCCTGTTCGGGGGGCTCGTGGCGATGCTCGCCGGCGCCGCCGTCTGCTCCGCGCTGCTCGTCCCGGAGGTGGCCGCGGACGAACTCCTGCGGCGGGACGTCCTCGCCTCCGCGGCCTTCTTCGCCACGAGCCTCGGCTTCCTGCTCGGTGCGGCGCCGGTGATCTTTCCCGCTTCCGTCCGCGATCTCGAGCAGCTGCGCGGCCTCCTGCCGCTGCCGCCGGAGCGCTTCGAGCAGGTCCGGCAGGCCCTGCTGCGCATGCCCACGGGCATCTTCCTCCGGCAGGCGCTCCTCGGCGCCGCCGTCGGCTCGGCCCACGCCGCGCTCCTCTTCGAGGGGACGCCGTATCCGGCCGCCTCCCTCGCGCCCGCGGCGGGCACCGTGGCCCTCTGGGTGATGATGTTCCAGATCGCCACGCCCATGCTGGCCAACGCCCAGCTCTTCGGGGAGCTGGGCCGGCAGGCACGCCCCGACCTGCTGCTCGCGCACCGGCTGCAGCCCTTCGGCGCCACGGCGCTGCGCCCGACGCTCTTCGTGATCGGCCTGCAGTGCGCCTACCCGCTGCTGACCCTCGGGTCCGAGGACGGCCTGGCGGTGGAGAACTATCTCGGTCTGGGCGTGTCGCTCGCCCTCGTGGCCGGCCTGTTCCTCCTGCCCCTGCGGGGCGTCCGCCGGCAGGTGGCCGCCCACAAGGAGGAGACCCTGTCGGCCCTGGACGCGCGCATCGCCGCACTCGGAGGCGAAGGCCGGCTCCTCGAAGCCGACACCACGGACGAGACCCTCGCCCGGGCCGAGCACCTGCTGACCCTCCGCGGACGCATCGCCGCGGTGCCGACCTGGCCCCTGGGGCTCGCCGGCGCACGCCGCTTCGCGCTCTACGTGATCCTGCCGCCGCTCACCTGGGCCGCGGCGGCCCTCGTGGAACGATGGATCGACCAGTCCCTGTAGCGTCCGGTCAGCGGCTCTCGATCCAGTCCTTGATGGCCCGCAGCACGTCCCGGCGGCTGATCTGCCCGACGAGACGCCCGTCCCGGGTCACCGGCAGCCGTCGGCGATGGTTCTCCGTGAAGATGCGCGTGGCCTCGTAGATGTCCGTCTCCGCGTCGATCGCCTCGGCCCCGCGGGTCATGACGTCGCCGACGGTCCCCTCCACCTCGCCGTGATAGGCCCCCTTGAGCATCGCGTCGAGGAAGTCGATCTCCGAGAGGACCCCCACCAGCTCACCCTGATCGTCCACGATCGGCGCGCCGGAGATCTTCCGCTCCAGCATCCTCGACATGGCCTCGTAGAGCGGCGTCGCCGGCGTGAAGGTCACCAGCTGCCGCGTCATGTAGTCCGCCACCTTCACCGAGCGCATGGCCCCTCCCTGTTCGGCGCCCCATCCGTCTGCTTACACGCGCC
>JAZBPF010000362.1:0-2423 GCA_036351515.1 Pseudomonadales bacterium
CATGTCCTCGAGCCCGGATCGCCCCTGCCGGCGGTCGGCGAGGTCGTGCAGGCGCGCATCGACTGGGAGCGCCGCCATCGGCACATGCGCATGCACACCTGCATGCACCTGCTCTGTGCCCTCGTCGACGCGCCGGTCACGGGCGGCAACCTGAACGACGAGAAGGGGCGGCTCGACTTCGACCTGCCCGAGGCCACGGTGGACAAGGAGTCGCTCACCGCCGCCCTGAACGCGCTCGTCGAGGCGGGCACGGAGACGCGTCTCGAGTGGATCGACGACGAGACGCTCGCCGCGAATCCCTCGCTCGTGAAGACCATGTCCGTACGACCGCCCACGGGCGCCGGTACGGTGCGGCTCCTGCGCATCGGCGACGTCGACCTGCAGCCCTGCGGCGGCACGCACGTCGCGAACACCGCGGAGATCGGCCGCGTGCGCGTGGCGAAGATCGAGAAGAAGAGCCGGCTCAACCGGCGGATCAACGTGGTCTTCGACGAGGCCTGATCCACGCGCCGAGCCCCGTCCCCTTCCCTGCCTGCATCCGGGAGCCTCCGTGACGACGACCCGCACCGTGCGCAACGGCGCCGTGGAACTGCACACGATCGCCGAGGGCGAGGGCCCGGTGCTCCTGTGCGTGCACGGCTGGCCCGAGCTCGCCTGGAGCTGGCGCCATCAGATCGGATACTTCGCGGCCCGGGGCTGGCGCGTCGTGGCCCTGGACGTGCGCGGCTACGGCGAGAGTTCGAAGCCGCAGGAAGTGGAGGCCTACACGCTGCGGGAACTCGCCGGAGACGTGGCGGCCGTCGCCCGCGCGTGGTCCGACGAACCGGTGGTGCTCCTCGGCCACGACTGGGGCGCACCGATCGTCTATGCCACGACGCTGCTGCACCCCGAGCGGGTGCGCGCCGTCGCCGGGCTCTCGGTCCCCTACGCGCCCCCTTCGGAGCTCGCCTTCCCGGACCTCGCGGCGCAGCTCTATGCCGACCGCTTCTTCTACCAGCTCTACTTCCAGGCGCCCGGCGTCGCGGAGGCCGAGCTGGAGGCGGACGTGGATGCCGCGCTCCGGGGTATCTACTGGTCCCTCAGCGGGAACGCGCCGCTCGATCACTGGCTGCGCGAGCGCCCGCCCACGGAGACGCTGCTGCAGGGGCTCGAGGTACCCGATCCGTTCCCGGCGTGGCTGTCGGAGGCGGATCTCGAGGTCTACGTCCGTGCCTTCGAGGCCGGTGGCTTCCGGGGGCCGCTCCATCGCTACCGCGCGCAGCGCCTGGACGTGGAGCAGCTCGCGCCGGTGCGGGGGCGGACCATTCCCCAGCCCGCCTGCTTCGTCGGCGGCGAGCGGGACGCCGTGCGCCACTTCGTGCCCGGGGCCGATCTCTACGCCGACCCGGGCGCAGCCTTCGACGATTTCCGGGGCAGCACGCTCGTTCCGGGCGTCGGCCACTGGGTGCAGCAGGAGGCGCCGGAGGCCGTGAACGCCGCGCTGGAGGTCTTCCTCGAGGGACTCGATCGCTGAGCGATCGGAGTTCGTGAAGCACGCGGACGCCTGCGCGAGCGAAGCGTTCGCGGCCTCTCAGTCGTCCTCGTCCGCCATGCGCTGGCGGCGTGCCTCCTCCTCGTCGATGGCGGCCTGGATCTCCGCGAGCACCGCGTCGACGTCCGCCGCGTCCTCCGGATCCGCCCAGTCGCCCGTGAGCGTGAGCTCCGGATGGAGTTCGCCCGCCTCGTAGCGCGCCCAGATCTCCTCGCCATAGCGCGTGCCGAGGAGTTCGGGCGCGAACTGCCCGTAGTAGTCGCGCAGGTTCGCGACGTCGCGCAGCAGCATCGCCCGCGCGCTCTGGTTGGCCGCGGCGTCCACGGCCTGGGGCAGATCGATGATCACGGGGCCGTCCGCATCGACGAGGACGTTGAACTCGGACAAGTCCCCGTGCACGAGTCCCGCGCAGAGCATGCGCACGACGAAGGAGAGCAGCACGGTGAAGTCCTCGACCGCCTGCTCCTCGTCCATGGTGACGTCCGCGAGCCGCGGGGCGACGTCGCCGTCCTCGTCACGGACGAGCTCCATGAGCAGGACCCCGTCGAGCACGCCGTAGGTCCGGGGGACGCGCACGCCCGCCTCGGCGAGGCGCCGGAGCGCCTCGAGCTCCGCGCTCTGCCAGCGCTCCTCCTGCTGTGCGCGCCCGAAGCGCGAGCCCTTCTCCATGGCCCGGGCGCGGCGTGAGGAGCGCTCGCGTCGTCCCTCCCGGTACAAGGTGGCCTTCTTGAAGCTGCGCTGCAGCGCGTCCTTGTAGACCTTGGCGCAGCGGAGTTCGCTCCCGCAGCGCACCACGTAGACGTCGGCTTCCTTGCCGCTCGTGAGACGCTCGACGACTTCGTCGACGAGGCCGTCGTCGACCAGGGGCTGCAGGCGAGGCGGGATCTTCACG
>JAZBPF010000363.1:0-3418 GCA_036351515.1 Pseudomonadales bacterium
GATCATGGTCTACGACGTCACGGAGCCCGAGCGTTCCGAGTTCGTGCAGTACGTGAACTCGCGCGACTTCACGATCGACGACGTGGAAGCGGACGTGGACCAGGTGGACCTCGGCCCCGAGAGCAGCGTCTACATCCCGGCGGCCGACAGCCCCACCGGCCAGGCCCTGCTCGTGGTCGGCCACGAGGTGAGCGGGACCATCGCCGTCTACGCCGTGGACGCGATCACCATCGGCGACTGACGGGACTTCCCGTCGTGTTCCGGACGCCCGTCCCGCCGCGCGGGGCGGGCGTCCGCGTGTTCAGGCCCGGTCCTTGCCGGCGGGATCCGGATCCTCGACCGGTCCCTCCACCGTCACCGCCAGCACGCCCCCGGCGAGGCGGGCATGCAGCCGTTCCCCGGCCGTGACCGCCGCCGGATCCCGCACCAGTTCCCCGAAGCGCGCGCCCGGCTCCGGCGGCCGCGTGAGCAGCGCGTAGCCGCGATCCACCACGCCGAGGGGGCTCTGCAGCTGCAGCGCCGTGGCGGCCGCGGCGAGCCGTCGCCGCCGCCGTTCCTGACCTCCCTCCCGGGCGCGCTCCAGCCGCCGCGAGAGTTCCAGGACGCGCTCGGTCGCCGCGGCCGCCGTGCGTCGGGGATCGACCCGCTGGAGCCGCCGGCGCAGGGCGGCGAGCCGCTCCGTGTCCCGCCGCAGGCGCGCACCGGGGCTCGCGGCCCGCAGGCGCCGCTGCAACCCGGCGAGGCGCTCGGCTCCACGCGCCCGGCGCGCGCCGAACTGCCGCCGCAGGCGCAGCTCGAGCTCGTCCACGCGCTGCGACCGGTCCCGGAGGAGGGCGCCCGGATGGCGCAGGCGCCGGCGCAGCAGGGTGACGGCGCGCGCATCGGCCTCGAGGCCGCGCCGGGCGGCGCCGGCGAGGCGCCGGGCGCGCTCCTCGAAGCTGCGCCACCAGTCGCCCGCCGCGGGCGTGGCGAGTTCCGCCGCGGCCGACGGCGTGGGGGCCCGCAGGTCGGCCACGAAGTCCGTGATCGTGTAGTCCGTCTCGTGCCCCACGGCGGAGACCACGGGCACCGGGCAGGCGGCGACGGCCCGGGCCACGGCCTCCTCGTTGAAGGCCCAGAGATCCTCCAGGGAGCCCCCGCCGCGCCCGAGCACCACGAGCTCCGGCGCGGCCGCGGGGTCCTCCTCCCGCCAGCGGGCGAGGCGGGCGAGGGCGGCGGTGAGCTCCGGGACCGCCCGTTCCCCCTGCACCGCCGCGGGCAGCAGGGTCACGCGCGCCACGGGCCAGCGCCGGCCGAGCACCGAGAGCAGGTCGCGGATCGCGGCGCCGGTCGGCGAGGTGACGATGGCCAGATGGCGGGGGCAGGGGGGCAGGGGGCGCTTGCGGGCCTCCTCGAAGAGTCCCTCCTCGGCGAGGCGCGCCCGGAGCTGCTCGAAGGCCAGGCGCAGGGCGCCCTCGCCGGCGGGCTCGATGGCGTCGGCCACGAGCTGGAACTCGCCGCGACCCACGTAGAGGCTCACGCGACCGCGGACCAGCACCTGCAGCCCGTCCTCGGGGCGGAAGCGCACCCGCTGGTTGCGGTTGCGGAACATGGCGCAGCGCACCTGCGCCTTGCGGTCCTTGAGCGTGAAGTACCAGTGGCCGGAGGCAGGGCGGGCGAAGTTCGACAGCTCCCCCTCGACCCAGACCACGCCGAAGTGTTCCTCCAGCGCCACCTGCGCCTCGGCGTTCAGCTGGCTGGGCGTGAGCACCCGGCGTTCGAGGCCGGGCAGCCCCGGCGTGTCCGCGTCCGTGCTGGGAGAGGCGTTGCGCATGCCCCATGCTACCGCGGCGCTCCGGGCTCCTGCGCGGGGGCTCCCTCCCGTGGCCGGGGCTGTACTTCGCCAGGGGGCGCGCGTAGCATTGCGCGCTTATTTTCAGGGGGCCGACTCATGCTGCGAATCGCCCACGACGCGCTCACCTTCGACGACGTCCTCCTGCTGCCCGCCTACTCCGAAGTGCTGCCCTCCCAGGTCGACCTGACCACGAGTCTGACCCGGAACATCCAGCTCAACGTCCCGCTCATGTCCGCCGCCATGGACACGGTGACGGAAGGGCGCCTCGCGATCGCCATCGCCCAGGAAGGCGGCATCGGCATCATCCACAAGAGCATGCCGGTGGAGCGCCAGGCCCGGGAGGTGCGGGCGGTCAAGAAGTACGAGAGCGGCGTCATCCGCGATCCGATCACCATCGATCCCGACGCGACGGTCCGCGAGCTCCTGGAGCTCACGCGCGAGCATGCGATCTCCGGCGTTCCGGTCGTCCGCGGCAGCGAGCTCCTCGGCATCGTCACGAGCCGGGACGTGCGCTTCGAGCCCGACTTCGGCGCCCGCGTCGCCGACATCATGACCCCGAAGGAAAAGCTCGTGACCGTCCGCGAGGGCGCGAGCCAGACCGAGGTCATGGATCTCCTGCACCGCTTCCGCATCGAGAAGGTGCTGGTGGTCAACGACGCCTTCGAGCTCCGCGGCCTGATCACGGTGAAGGACATCAACAAGGCGCAGATGTATCCCCGCGCCTGCAAGGACGACCAGGGCCGGCTTCGCGTCGGCGCGAGCGTGGGCACCTCCTCCGACACGGAGGCGCGCGTCGCCGCCCTCGTGGAGGCCGGCGTCGACGTCATCGTCGTCGACACGGCCCACGGCCATTCCCGCGGTGTCCTCGACCGCGTGCGCTGGCTCAAGGCGCACTATCCGCAGGTGGACGTGATCGGCGGCAACGTGGCCACCCGCGAGGGTGCCCTCGCCCTCGTCGAGGCTGGCGCCGACGCGGTCAAGGTGGGCATCGGTCCCGGCTCCATCTGCACGACGCGCATCGTCACGGGCATCGGCGTCCCGCAGATCACCGCCGTCTCGGAGGTGGCCGCGGCGCTGGAGGGCACGGACGTCCCGCTCATCGCCGACGGCGGCGTGCGCTACTCCGGCGACCTCGCCAAGGCCATCGTCGCCGGGGCCCACGCGGTCATGGTCGGCAGCCTGCTCGCCGGGACCGACGAGGCCCCGGGCGAGGTCGAGCTCTACCAGGGGCGCACCTACAAGGCCTATCGCGGCATGGGCTCCCTCGGCGCCATGGGCCAGACCCACGGTTCCTCGGACCGCTACTTCCAGGGCTCCGAGAGCGACGCCAGCAAGCTCGTGCCCGAGGGCATCGAGGGCCGCGTGCCCTACCGCGGCCCCATGGGTGCCATCGTCCACCAGCTCATGGGCGGGCTCCGGGCCGCCATGGGCTACACGGGCTCGCCGGACATCGAGACCATGCGCACACGGCCGCAGTTCATCCGCGTCACCTCCGCGAGCATGGCGGAGAGCCACGTGCACGACGTCGCCATCACCAAGGAAGCGCCGAACTACCCCGCGCGCTGATCCCCCGACGCGGAAGCC
>JAZBPF010000364.1:0-2139 GCA_036351515.1 Pseudomonadales bacterium
GAGATGCCCGAACTGGGGGTGGACCCCAGGTCGATCGGCACACGGTCGGGTTCCTTGTGCGATACCGCGAGGCGAACTCGCTCACGTCCCGTCATCTATTCACCCCTGGTCAGAAGCGTACCACGGTTCGCACCCGGGCGAGACAGCAATTCGCAATGACACACGCCTCGCATCTTGCACGACCGACCGTTCTGGTCTTCCATGGGGGAACGATGACAGCAATTGAACACAACAGACGCAGCAGATGGGAGGCGTTCTACGCGACCGGCCCGGCCGATCGCTCAAAGGAGGGCACAACCCCGAGCGACGAGTCGCCCCGCCACCTCCTCCTCGTGGACACCCCGTCGCTCGACCCGGCTCGCCCTCCCCTGCACCCGGACCGCAAGCAGGACCGCATCGAGTGGGCGTGGGCGAAGTACCTGGCGCAGCTCGAGCGCATGGAGTGGCTCGCCGACGACCGGATCCCCTACCTCGACTGCCTCACCGGCACCGAGATCTTCGCACAGGCGTTCGGCTGCGAGGTCGGCTATCCGGAGCTCGACAACCCATTCGCGATTCCCTGCGTCCACAACGCGAACGAAGCGTCGGCCCTTGCGGTCCCTTCGCTCGACTCACCGTCACTCGCGCTCATGTTCGAGATCGCGGAGGAACTCAGGAGGCGCGCCGGTGATGAAGCCCTCCTCCGCCTGCCGGACATCCAGAGCCCCATGGACATCGCCGGCATCGTCTGGGACAAGAATGACTTCTTCATCAGCATCGTGGAATCCCAGGACGCGGTGCTCGATCTGGCGCAAAAGACCGGTAATCTGCTCACCCGCTTCCTCGACGAATGGTTCGCTCGCTACGGTCACGCCTTCGTCGCCCACTACCCCGACTACTACATGCCCTTCGGGATTACGCTGAGCGAGGACGAGATCGGATCGGTCGGGCCTGAGCTCTTTGAGAAGCTCTTCCTACCTGAGCTCAGCGAACTCTCGCGGCGCTACGACGCAATCGGGATCCACTGCTGCGCGCACGCGGTCCACCAGTGGGACGGGCTCGCGCGCGTGGAGGGACTGCGGGTGCTCAATCTCAATCAGCCGGACGAGGTCATCAGGGAGGCGATTCCGCGGTTTGCGGGAGTCGCTGCGCAGTTGCCGCTCGCTTCACCGGTAACCGAGCCCGATCAGAAGAAGAGCGCCCTGGAGTGGGAGGCGGCCTGGAGGGATGCCTTCGAACGGGCGGGCTCTGCGCGTCTCATCTACAACGTGACCGCCTCGGACGAGGATGCGGCGAGGGCGATGGTGGACGGGTTCCGAGCGGCGCTCGGCGGCGTAGCCCCCTCCGGAAACTCGGGCACCCAGCGGTAGTCCGGGTCGGACTCCTGCTTCTTCCGCACACGGATCACGTGCCGTACGCCCGAGAGCAGGCCCGGTAGCGGTTTGGGCAGATCCCACTCGATCTCCTTGTGCAGGCGGCGCAGGTTGTAGAACGGAACGCTCGCGTACATGTGATGATCGGTGTGGTAGTTCATGTGCCAGTAGAGATAGCCCATCACCGGCCCCAGCCGGACAACGTGCGAGTTCACCCGCCAGTCGGGGACGTCACCCTGCATGCCAGCGTGCTGAAGAATCCCGGTGGCGTGCGAGAGAAAAGTGGCGCAGAAGGGGGCGAAGGTCACGAGGAGCAGCAGGATCCAGAGTCCCTGCCAAATGAAGAGCGCAGCGAGCAGAATGTGACCCACGATCATGATCCGGGCCCACGAGATGAGCTTCCTGGTCTTGATGTCCTCGCGCGAGAGGAGCGGGCACCAGAAGAAGAAGTCGACGTCTGTGTTCCCCACTGCGTGGTTCAGATTGGTCCAGAGGAGCTTCCTGATCTTCATGTAATCGATCGTGAACCACGAGACCACGTGGAACCATCTGACCGCGATCGGATCGCTCTGCTGCTCCCGGTCCAGCCCGCGGAAGTAGGTGAACTGGTGGTGACGCCGGTGGCTCTCCTTGAAGTGCAGGTAGCTGTTCCAGGTCAGGAACGCGAAGATGCGGTAGAAGAACTCGTTCAGCCACCTGGTGCGAAACACCGTCCCGTGCGAGAGCTCGTGCACCGCGGCCTCCATCCCCATGAACGAAGCGAAGATACAATGCAGGTAGGCTCCGA
>JAZBPF010000365.1:0-2592 GCA_036351515.1 Pseudomonadales bacterium
CCCGCGCGCAGGGCCGCCTCGAGCTCGGCCACGAGCGCGTCCGCCTCGCGGGCGAGGCCCCGGTCGTCGCCCGCGAGACCGCGCGCCTTGCGCGCGAAGCCGAGGGCGCCGGCGAGATCCCCGCGCCGGCGGTGGAGCCGGGCGAGCTCGAGCCAGAGCTCGGCGCGCTCGGGTTCGATGCGCAGGGCGCGTTCGAGGATCGCCACGGCGCGATCGAGGTCGCCCGCACGCGCCGCCGCCGCGCTCTGCTCGCGCAGGGCGAGGCTCACGCCGGGGTCGGGGCGCTCCCGGGGGGGGACCTCCGGCACGCCGGCGCCCGTCGGCGCCGGCCCGGGCATCGCAGCGCACGCGGACAGCAGGGCCGCCCCGAGCAGCGGTCCGGTGCGACGGAGAACGGTCAGGAGTCGATCCATTCGCGCAGGCGATCCCCGAGGTCGCGAAGACGGAAGCCGCAGCCCGGCTTCCGGCGCGGCGAGACCGCCGACGGTAGCGGCAGCGGCACCGGATCGCCACAGGCGGGATCGGCGCGCAGGCCGGTCTCGTAGTCGAGCTCGACGAGCCGATGCCCCTCGGGGACCGGCAGGGTCAGCGGCACGACCCCGAGCCCCGCGAAGAGCGCGTCCCAGACCGGCAGCGCACCGGCACTGCCGGTGAGGCCCGTGCCGGCGTTGTCGTCGCGCCCCACCCAGACCACCGCGAGATGGCGGCCGTCGAAGCCGGCGAACCAGGCGTCGCGGTAGCCGTCCGAGGTACCGGTCTTGCCCGCCACCGCCGCGCCGGCGAAGCGGGACCCTCGTCCCGTGCCGTGGCTCATGACGCGCCGCAGCGCATGGTCGACGGCGGTGACCGGCGCGGCCTCGGCGACCTGCCGCGTGCGCAGCGGGTAGCGGTCGACGCGGTCGCCCTCGGCGTCCTCCACGGCGACGATCGCCTTCAGGGGCGTGGCGAAGCCGCCGTCGGCGAAGACGCCGTAGAGCCGGGCCACCTCGAGCGGCGAGAGCTCGTGCGCGCCGAGGAGCAGCGACGGCCAGGGCTCCGGGGCCGGCACGTCGAGGAGCGCGCCGAGCCGGCCGGCCACCCGGTCCACGCCGAGCTCGAGGCCGAGACGCACGGTCGCCAGGTTGTAGGAGTCCGCGAGCGCGCGGAACAGCGGCACGGGGCCGTGGGCGACGCCGTCGAAGTTCGTCGGGACCCAGTCGTCCCCGCGCGGGTCCTCGACGGCGATCTCCGTGTCGTCCACCAGCTCCGCGAGGTGGCGCCCGTCCTCGAGCGCGGTCAGGTAGACCACGGGCTTGAGCAGCGAGCCCACGGGGCGCTGGGCCCGGAGCGCCCGGTTGAAGCCGCGGAAGCCCGGGCGCCGCCCCCCGACCACGGCGAGCACGTCGCCCGTGCGCGGCGCCGTGACCACCACCGCCGCCTCGAGTTCGTCCTCCGGCAGGCCCCGCGCTGCCTCGAGGCGCGCGAGTTCTCCCGTGACCGCGGCCTCCGCCGTGTCCTGGGCGACGGGATCGAGGGTCGTGAAGATCCGGAAGCCGGCGGAGGCGAGGCGCTCGCGGTCGTAGTCGCGATCGAGCTGCTCGCGCACGAGGTCCATGAACGCCGGGTAGTAGCGCCCGGCCCGACGCTGCCCGCGGAGCACCCCGAGCTCCGATGCGACCGCGGCCTCGTGCGTGGGCGGATCGAGGAGGCCGAAGGCGAGCATCTGATCGAGCACGAGATCGCGCCGCGCCCGTGCACGCTCGGGGTGGCGGAAGGGGTCGTACCAGGACGGGCCCCGGATCACGGCCACCAGCAGCGCGAGTTCCGCGGGCGAGCAGGCGTCCAGGGGCTTGCCGAAGAAGAACTGGCTGCCGAGACCGAAGCCGTGGACCGCCCGGTCGCCGTCCTGCCCCACGTAGACCTCGTTCACGTAGGCGCCGAGGAGCTGCGCCTTCGGAAAGCGGGCGTCGAGGATCACCGCCATGGCGAGTTCGCGGACCTTGCGCCCGAGCGTGCGTCGGTTGTCGAGGTAGTAGCTCTTCACGAGCTGCTGCGTGAGCGTGCTGCCGCCCTGCTCGATGCCGCCGGCGCGGAGGTTCACCCAGAAGGCTCGGGCGATGGCCTTCGGATCGAAGCCGTGGTGCGTATCGAAGTTGCGGTCCTCGACGACCTTGAGCGCCTCGGCGAGGAGCGGGGGGACGTCCTCCGGCTCGACGATGAGCCGATCCTCGCCGTGGCTCGGGAAGATGCTGCCGATGAGCGCGGGCTCGAGGCGCACCACGTCCAGCGGATCCCCGGCCGGGCCCTCGAGGCGCACGACGTGGTCGTCCTCGAAGTGCACGCGCAGGGGCAGTTCCGGACGGGCGCCCTCGGGAAAACGGAAGGGACGGAGCACGACGTCGAGCGTCGCGCCGGTGCGCCCGAAGGTCCCGGGGCCCGCGGGACGCGGCAGGCGTCGGTAGCCGAGGCGGTCGAGTTCGCGCGCGAGCTGGTCGGCGTCGAGGCGACGCCCGGCGTAGAGCTCGAGGGGCTGGGCATGGACCCGGGCGGGGACGGACCAGAGCCGGCCGCGGAAGGTCTCGGTGATCTGCCGGTCGAGCTGGAAGAGACAGA
>JAZBPF010000366.1:0-13215 GCA_036351515.1 Pseudomonadales bacterium
CTTGCCCCCATGGAGCGCAAGTCCCGCAGGGAAGCCATGCACGACCCCGTCCAGCACGCCCGCACCTTCGCCATCCAGGCCCACGGCGACCAGCGCTACGGCGCCCACCCCTACCACGTGCACCTCGACGCCGTGGCCGCTCTCCTCGAACCCTGGGGCGAGAGCGCCTGCGTGATCGGCTACCTGCACGACGTGATCGAGGACACGGAGGTCGAGCACGCCGACCTCGTCGCCCGCTTCGGCTCCGAGGTCGCCGACTGCGTCGCCCTGCTCACCGACGTCCTCGACAGCAAGGGCAAGGCCGACAAGCCCGCCACCTACGCCCGCATGGCCGAGGCCGGCCCGGAGCTGCACCTCGCCCTGCTGGCCAAGACCGCCGATCGCTACGCGAACGTCCGCGCGTCCCTCGACGACGGCAACATCCGCAAGCTCCAGAAGTACACGAGGCAGCACGCCGTATTCCGCGAGGCGGCGCACCGACCCGGGCTCTGCGACGCGCTCTGGGCGCAGTTGGATGCCGCGATCGAAGAGGCCCGTGCGGTCCTGGCCCACAACGGGTTGCCGGCTGGCTGATGCGGAGCGATCGCTCGGCTCGTCAGCCATCGGATGTCGCTGCCGCCACGGACTTGGCGCAGGCTGGCATGTCGGCGCCGTCACCGATCGAACGCCCGAGCCGGCCCGCTCCAGAAGCGAGCACCGAGTTCCCTGGACCAAATTGATTGCAATGCAATCAAACGCTACGCTCACGGCGTCGTAAGGGGACGCCCATGGCCAGCATCACGATCCGAAACCTCGACGAAGCCGTGAAGCGGCGCCTGCGGATGCGCGCCTCCGAACATGGCCGCTCCATGGAGGAGGAAGTGCGGGAAATCCTCCGATCCGCCGTCGCCGAACCGGAGCCTCCCCGGGACCTGGCGCGCGCCATTCGCGCGCGGGTCGCCGCGTTCGGGGGCGCCGAACTCGAGCTTCCCGCTCGCGAGCCGATTCCCGAGCCCCCGGGCCTCGACTGAAGTCCTGGTGATCGTCCTCGATACCAACGTCGTCTCCGAGCTGCTGCGCCCGGAGCCCGCCCCTGCGGTGATCACCTGGCTGTCCGCGCAGGAAGGCAGCCGCGTCTACCTCACGGCAGTGACGGAAGCGGAGCTTCGCTACGGGGTGGCGATCCTGCCGAAGGGCACCCGTCAGGCGGCGCTGGAGGACGCGGTGGAAGGGATGCTCTCCGAGGACTTCCGCGATCGGGTCCTGCCCTTCGACAGCGCCGCCGCCATCACCTACGCACGCATCGCCGCAGCGCGCCGCCGCGCCGGACGCCCCATCAGCCAGTTCGACTGCCAGATCGCGGCCATCGTGCGCACGCGCGGCGCCACGCTGGCCACGCGCAATGGTGCGGATTTCGAGGGGTGCGGCCTGGACCTGCTCGATCCGTGGCAGGCAGCCGCTGAACCGTGAATCGAGGCCTGCATCTATACAGCAGGGCGCCGAGCATCCATCCCGTTCGCTCGCGGCGGCGTCCGAGGGCTTCAGGATCGCGAGATCGTCCACGACCCGGGAACCGGGATGCTCCCGGACGCGATCCGCAACCCACGCTTCGCCCCCCAGACCAGGGCAGCGACTCCCGCCCGGCGCCGGGGGTTGAACCGGGCTGGCCGCCGGGCGCGTTCAGAACAGCGCCCGCTGCTCCAGCTCCTCCTCGTGCCCCACTCCTCAGCGTCTATCGGGTGAAGGCGCGGCTCGGTAGGTTCGGCGAGCCACAGGGGCTTCAACGCGTCAACGCTCTTCTGCGGATGAAGGCGGCTCGCGTACACCACTGAAATTCGGGAAAGGCCCTTCAAGACCAGAATCACGGCGCGCTGACCGCAAACAGCAGAGAAGGCGAATCCCGCAACTGCACGTCAGTCAAGCGCCATGTCAGCCTGACTGATTCATGCGTTCTAGGAGCTCACGCCCTTCCGCCTGCCCAGCATCGAGGTAGTGGCGAGAAGTGTTCGAGCCGAAGTGAACCAGGAACGCGTGGACAGCCGCGCGCCGTTCCAGAAGCTGAAAGGCTCTCTCGTTGACGATGGACAAACCACCGAGAAACATCTCCAGTTGTGCAGGAAGCACCCCTGAGGGCTGCACGATGGACAGCCACGAATCACGAGGCCCTTGGTAGAGCGAGTACATCTCGTCGAACGCGCATCGCTGGAGGAGACTCGCAAAGGCAGCGCTCAATGCATCGACCCAGCGCTGCAATGCCTCATGAGGCATCTGCGCCGCGAGACGAACGAGCAGTGCATCGGTTCTGTTCGCTGCAAGGTACAAGAGCTCTTCCGACGAGACGTCCTGGCCGTCGAGGTGTTTGAGGGGATCACGAAGTGCTGCGTCGAGGCCACTTTCGATGGAATGAACCTCGGACTCCGCGCTCTCGGCCAGGTGAACCTCTGCGCCCTCGACCTGCCGCAGTCGGCTCACCAGACTGGAAGCGTCTTCCCTGTCCAGGTCGCTGGCCATGGAGAGCGCACCCTTGTCCGTCCAGAACTCGAAGCTCGTCCCGTTTTCGAAGACCAGAAAGAGCTGGTCCCGGCGAGCCGAATGCGCATTCCTGCAGAACACGACGGCGTGCAGCCGGTTACCGGGAAGCCGCTCCAGTGACTCCTTGACTCGACCCATCGTGACATCCCTCGAATAACAACGGAGTGGGAATTCGCGCCCAACCAACGCCTTCGCCACATCTGGATGCGCACGTCGATGCATGTACAGAAGAGGCGAGGTCAGCAAGCCTTTCGGGGACGCGGTTGGGCGGTGCGGCGTCTCGCCGGACGCTTCTCAATCCACCGTCGCCTTCGGTTCACCTGTTCCATCACGAACCACTTCGAACTCGAACTGGGCTTCCCGGACGGCTCCTGCTGCACCCACGTGCCTCGAATACTTCTTGATCAGGAGGGAGACCCGGTACGGCTCGGCGGTCAGGGCGGTCAGTGACTTGGCCACCTGGTCGCACAGGTCCTGGTCGACAATCTCATGCAAGGGATCTAGCCCCTCCGCGTCGCCGTTCACGCCCCGCAGGGGCTTCACGACGATCCCCACGTTGGCCGTGGGCTGACGAAACGACCATCTGTGCAGTGACGCATAGCGGACTCGATCGATCTGGATCTCGATCGATCCAGCGCCCGCCGTGCGAAACGCCTTCATCAGGGCCCTGCACTTCTGCTGATCGGAAGTGCGCTGCAGCTGCAGCTCCGCCGGGCCGTCCGTTTCGGAGTCTCGCTCGGCAGCGGGCGCGTGCTCCCTCTGAAGCGCCACCGACCGCACCTCCACCATCTCTTCCCCGGAACCCATTCGCGACTTCCGCTCGCGTGCGGAAATCGTGTTCGCGAACTCGATGGGCTCTCCGGATTCGACCACACGCCTGATCGTCCCCTCATCGAGGTCGAGGAGCAGCCCACGAATCTGGGAAAGCGAGAGCGCCTCGAGCGCCTGCAGGCGGCGGATGAAGACGCAACGGTAGACGGCATCCCGCCGATAGGAAGCGGCTCGCCCTGGCGCGTTCGCGGGCTTCAGGAACCCCTTCGCCGTCCAGTAGCGAATGGTCCGTTCCGAGATGGTCCGTTCCGCTCCCTCCGGGAGCAGCCCTGCAGCAAGCGCCTCGGCTTCCACGGCCAGCTCTGCGCGTGTGATCAGGTCCTTCATCGAGTCAGCCTCCGCCCGGGATGCCGAATAGTCTCCGACAGTGGCATTCGGTGTCAACCACTGCGGGATGCTGCCCACGCTATTGCAGCCCAGGAGCCAACGCCACCCGATGCGCTCGATCGGCTCGGACGGCATCCAGTCCAGCTCGTGCGAGCGGACGATTGGGTTCATCCGTACAGACGGTTACGCGCGGGCCGTGGAGGATCACGGACTCCGCAACTACGCTCCAGCCGGACAGGAATCCGCACACGGATCGTGATGAGCTTCATCGGCTGGCTGGACTACAGCGAGGACGAACAGCGCCGCGTCCGCGAGCTCCTGCAGATGTTCCGGGACCGTGGCACGGTCGACGATCTGGGAATCGGCACGCTCCGGGACGCGATCAGCAATCGACTGTTCCCGGGCACCTCCGTGCTGCAGACCCGGGCACGGTACTTCCTCTTCGTCCCCTGGATCTTCCAGCACGTCGCCGACCGCCGGGGCGACGTGCTGGAGCGCGCCGAGTTCCTCGAGCGCAAGCTCATCGGTGCGCTCCAGCGGTCCGACGACCAGGAAGGCCTCATCGGTCGCCAGGCGGGCATGGACGTGCGCACCCTACCCTCCGCGATCTACTGGGCCGGCCTCGTCACCTACGGGATCTTCCGGGCCGCGGGCCTCTCTCGTGCGCGGTACGCCCGCAGCGCGCGGAGCGTCCGCAGCCGCCCGACCACCGAGGAGGAACTGGCCGAACGGACCGACGGCTTCTGGGACCCGGACCTGCCGCCTCCGCCGGACGACTTCTTCGACTTCGACTACGCGGACTTCGCCCTGCGACCGGTCGAGGCCGTGTGGCTCAGCGAACGGGTGCTCTCCCGGGAGCTCGAGCAGGGCCCTTGCCTGCTCGGCGATCACGTCCGTCAGGTGCGCAGCGGAGGCCGTTCACTTCCGGAACAGCTCTGGGAGGGCGAGCCGCTACCCGGCACCGCCCCCGAGACGCGCCGGCTGATCCACCATGCGGAGCGCTTCTCCCTCCTCGTGGAGGGCGCCGCGATCGTCTACAACCTGATGCTCCACGAGCAGCGCGACGATCCCGACCGGGGCGACGCGGAGGACGCCGAGGCACTCCGCGCGCGGCTCGACGCCTGGGCCGGAACCGCAGGAGAGTGTGACCTCGCCGGATGGACCGAGGAACGCGAAGAGTTCTTCCAGCTCGTGGATCCCACGGGTCGGACGCCGTTTCCCACCCGCACCTTCATCCAAGGCGCCCTGGACCGGATCGCGACCCGTCCCCTCGATCGCCTCGCGGACGACGCCGAGTTCCGCGCGCTCGTCCGCAATCGCGAGCTGCAACACAAGCGGAACCTGGCCCGCTTCCGCGGCGGTCCTCGTCTGCAGAGCTGGCAGGGAGGCTCGGGGCTCCGGCGCCTGGACTTCCGCTGGAACCAGATCCGCCGGTTCCTCGACGATCTACGCGCCGGGCTCGCGGCGGATCGGGCACCGACGAGGCACGCCGATGCTGCGTACTGATCAGCGGGCCCTGCTCCTCGATCTACTGTCCCCGCCCGCAGACGGCTACGTCCTGGAGCACGCAGTCGGGACCACCTTCACGCTGCAGCTCGATGCGCTCCTGCGCGCACCGCTCGCGGTAGCCGGCGCGGAGCTCCGCGACGGGCTGGACCCGCTGGGCGTCATGCAGGCGGTCCGGCACTCGGCCGACCGCATCACGGTCTTCTGCCAGGCAGGCATGATCGCGGCGCCGCCGGCGCCGAATCGGCTCCTCGCCTTCCTCGAGCCGGTGGTCCACGCGGTCCGTCGCCCCGCGAACGGACACCTCTTTCACCCGAAGGTCTGGCTCACCGCCTGGACCAGCACCGAGCGTCCCCGCCGCTTCCGCTTTCTCTGTGGCTCCCGGAACATCACCGCCGATCGCGCCTGGGACGCCGTCGTGGGGCTCGACGGCGAGGAGACGACCAGACTTCACGCCGTGAACGGCCCCTTGGCCGAGTTCATCGCCTCCCTTCCGGCGCGGACCGTCCTGGCGCTGCCCCCCGAACGCCGCAGCGCCATCGACGCCCTGGCGGATGCGGTGCGCAGCGCCGAGTGGACGCCGCCGGAGGGGACGGTCGAGGAAGACTGGCTGACCTTCCACTGGCTCGACCGGGGCCGACCGCTCCGGCGACGGGCCCGGAACGCCCGGCGCCAGCTCGTGATCTCGCCGTTCGTCACCGCCGGGGGCCTCGCAGCCACGGCCGACGGCGGCGAGCTCGTGCTCATCTCCCGCGCCGAGCAGATCGCCGCCCTCGACCCCGAGGAACGCGATGCACTCACCTCCGGTCGACGGACCTCCTTCCACGTGCTGGACGACACCGCGGCCCTGCCCGACGAGGGCGACGCCGCCACCGGCCTGCGCTGGTCGCTCCGGGGCCTTCACGCGAAGGTCTACGTCAGCGAGTGCCCGACGGGGACCCATCTGCTGCTCGGTTCCGCCAACGCCACGGACCACGCCTTCAAGGGCAACACGGAATTCCTCGTGGAGCTCGTCTGCCGTCGCCGGAAGGTGCGCATCGACCGCATGCTCGCCGACGAGGAAGGCGCCCTCGGCGACCTGCTCCAGCCCTGGAACCCCGAGGAGCCGGCCCCCGAGCCCGATCCGAGCGCCGCGCTGGAGCAGGCCCTGGTCGATCTCGCGACCGTGGCGCTGGCCGCGGAGGCGCGGCAGGACGCTGAAGAGGTCTGGACGCTCACGCTGACCAGCGACCATCCGTTGCTCGCGCGTACACCCCTCGGCGTGCGCCTCGCGATCCGGCCACTGACCCTGGACCGCCTCCACGGCGCGAGTCTCGACACCCCGCTGGAGCTGACCTGGGACGGCCTGGAGGGCGACCAGCTCACGCCCTTCTTCGTCCTGGAGCTCCGGGACGGTCCCGGCGCGCAGGCCACCGTGGTCCGCTCGATCGTCCGCGCCACCCTCGCCGGGGCCCCCGAGGACCGCCTCGACCGGGTGCTGGCGCGGCACGTGGACTCCCCGGAGGCCTTCCTGCGTTTCCTGATGATTCTGCTCCAGTTCACCGATGCAGCCCATCTCGTGCTACCCGAGGTCGAGGAGACCGGCGCCGCCGGACGCTGGCTCCTGCGCATGCAGCGCAAGGGGATTCTCGAATCGGTGCTGCACGCACTCGCCACGCACCCGGAGATGATCGAGGAGATCGACCGCCTCGTCGCGCGCCTGGAGGCCACGGAGGCCGGTCGGGCGCGCCTGCCGGAAGGCTGGGACGCTCTCTGGAAGGAGGTGCGGCTCGCCTACGGCCAGCTGTACGGCCACCGGAGGCGATCCGCATGAGCGCACACGACGGCTTCGCCGATCTCAAGGATTTCCAGCGCGCGACCGTGCGCCACGTCACCCGGCGCTTCTTCGGGCCGGGGGCGACCACGCGGCGGTTCCTCGTGGCGGACGAGGTGGGCATGGGCAAGACCCTCGTCGCCAGGGGTGTGATCCGAGAGACCATCGAGCGGCTGCGGCGTCCCGACAGCGGCATCGAGCGCATCGACATCGTCTACGTCTGCTCGAACCAGGGCATCGCCGAGCAGAACGTCCGCAAGCTGGACGTGCTCGGCATCGGCACCCGGCCCCTGTCCACGCGCATCACCATGCTCGCCACCCAGGTGCACGATCTGAACACGCCGAGTCCGGACGGCGGCAAGAAGATCAATCTGGTGGCCCTCACGCCCGGCACCTCGTTCCAGAAGGGCCACGCCGGCGGGCGCGTCCAGGAGCGCGCCCTGCTGGCGATCCTTACGGAGCCAGTGCTCCATGGGCAGGAACGGCGCCGCGCCCTGCGCCTGCTCCTGCAGATGCACGTGGGCCGCGAGCGCTGGCTGCGCGAGCTGCAGAACGCGGAGGCCCTCGATCCGCCCCCCGATCGCGACATCCGTGAGCGCTACCTCGAGCTCCTGCGCGCGAGCGACACGGTCCAGCAGCTCCGCGCCTGCATCGACGATCTCGTCGGACGCCGCAAGGTCCCGGAAGAGCTGACCCAGGAGCGAAACCGTCTGGTCGGAGACCTCCGGCACCTCCTCGCGACCGCGAGCGTGGACGCCCTGGAGCCCGACCTGATCATCCTCGACGAGTTCCAGCGCTTCCGGCAGCTCATGCTCGCACCGGACGCGGAGGAGGCTTCGGAGCTCAACGAACTCGCGAACGCGATGTTCGAGCACGCGGACGCCCGCGTGCTGCTCCTCTCCGCGACGCCCTACAAGCTCTTCACCCTTCCGGAGGAGCGCGCGCTGCCCGAGGGCGACGACCACTACCGAGACTTCCTCGACACGGTCCGCTTCCTGGCGCACGACCCTGCGCAGCCGGGACACGCCGAGGACGTCGTGCAGCAGCTCTCCGCCGCCCTCGCGGGCTTCCGCGATCGGCTGGTGAGCGGCGAGGCCCCCACCGCGGACAGCGACCGCGCCCAGGAGATCCTCCGGCGCTACCTGTGCCGGACCGAGCGCCCCGTCGGCGACGCCCACGACATGCGAGTGGAGCGGGCCGACGGGCTCGCGCCGCCGCAGGCCGACGATCTCGTGTCCTTCGCCCGCATGCAGCGCCTCGCGCGAGCCGTGGAAGGCGAGCTGTCCGTGGAGTACTGGAAGTCCGCGCCCTACTTCCTGAACTTCATGGACGGCTACCAGCTCTCCGAGCGCGTCCGGGAGCGCATCACCGACCCTGCCGTCACGCCCCTGCTGAAGAATCAACGCCTCCTCCGGCGCAGCACCCTCGACGGCCGTCGCACGCTGGATCTCGGCAATCCGCGGCTGCGCGCGCTGCATGCAGACGTCGCAGAAGCGGGACTCCTGAAGCTGCTGTGGCTACCGCCGTCCATGCCCTATCACGCCGGCGCCGGCCCCTGGGCCTCCGCCGAAGCGCCACGCGCGACGAAGCGCCTGATCTTCTCGAGCTGGGCGGCAGCCCCCTCCTCCATCGCCGCCCTGCTCTCCCACGAGGCACTGCGGAGCCTGGAGCCCACTCCTGCCGAGCACCATACGCAGCGCCTGCAGTACGCGGTGAAGGAAGGGCGTCCGAGCGGGATGACGACCCTGCTGCTCACCCTCCCCCAGCCGGGGCTCGCGGCGCTCTGCGATCCGCTGGCCATCGCCCGCACGGCCCCCGAGTCCATGCTCGACGTACGCACCGTGCGGCGCCGCTGCACGGAGGCGGTCCGCAGCCGGCAACCCGCGCCGACCACCCCGCATCCCGGTCGTGGTCCCGAGACCTGGTACTGGCACGCCCCGCTCACCTGGGACGGGGGCGCCGACCCCTCGACGCTGCTTGCAGTCGGAGTTCCGCTGGCGGAGGAAGCGGGCACCACCGGCCTGGCGGCCCATCGAGAACGCCTCGAGGCAGCCCGCGCGGGGCAGATCGAGCTCGGGCGGCAGCCGACCGATCTTGCGGAGCTGGTAGCGCTGGTGGGCCTCGCCTCCCCGGCGAACTGCGCCTGGCGAGCCCTGCGGCGTGTGACTCGCGGCCACGGCGCCTTCAGCGAGTCCGCCCTCGCCGAGGGCGCGGCGATGATCGCCGAGGGGTTCCGCTCGCTCTTCAATCGCAGCGAAGTGATGAGCCATCTCGATGCGACCTTCGGCCGCGGAGATCAGCCCTACTGGCAGAGCGTTCTCGAGTACTGCCTGGCGGGCAACCTGCAGGCCGTGCTCGACGAGCACCTCCACTGCGCCCTCGGGGACGCGAACCCGGCCGACGACGACGCGCTCCGCACGGTCTGCCGGGAGATCGCCGCCACCGTCGCCTTCGACCAGGGGCGCGTGGAGGCCTTCGATCCCCACGCACCGGAGGAGAAGCTCCGCATCCAAACCCGCTTCGCCGTGCGCTTCGGCAACGCCCGCGGCGCCGTCGCCGCGAACGACGAGACGACCGCGCGCCTCGCCGACGTGCGCCGCGCCTTCAACTCCCCCTTCTGGCCCTTCGTGCTAGCGAGCACCTCGGTCGGCCAGGAGGGCGTGGACTTCCACTGGTGGTGCCACACGCTGGTGCACTGGAACCTGCCGGCGAACGTCGTGGACCTCGAGCAGCGCGAGGGACGCATCCACCGCTTCAAGGGGCACGCGGTGCGCAAGAACGTCGCAGCCGCGTTCCGCGCCTCGGCCCTCCGCTCGTCCCTCGACGATCCCTGGCAAGCGGCGTTCGACGCGGCGGACGGCACGCGCCCGGAGCACATGAACGAACTCTGGCCCTCCTGGATCTATCCCGGGAGCGCGAAGATCGAGTGCTGGGCCCCGTCACTGCAGCTCAGTCGCGACATCGAGCGGGCCGAACGCCTGCGACGAGAGCGGGGGCTCTATCGGCTGGCCTTCGGGCAGCCGAGGCAGGAGGACCTGATCGAACTGCTCGCTGCTCGCCCCACCGCAGAGAGTCTCGACTGGATGATCGATCTACGCCCTCAGTCCCTCGACTGACCCGAAACACATCATTCACGTCTCACGCGAAGAGGTACCAGCGTGCCGAATCGAGCCCAGAGAACGAACAAGACTGAAGCACGACGTGCCATCTTCATCGACTTCGAGGGAGAAGGAGCGCGGCAGGGATGCCGAACTCCACCACACCCCTATCTTCTCGGCATACTCGTGGACGGTCGCTACCGGTACGAGGTGCTGGATCGACGCTTGAGCCTCCTCTCCAGCACCCGCAGAGCGGACTCAGGTATGGCCCGAGGCACCTGCTCCCATGCACTGGACGAAACCATAAGCACCCTCGTCGAACGCTCCATCCACGAAGACCGCTGGATCATGGCGTTCAGCGAGCATGAACTCATCGTCGTGAACGCATACTGTTCGCCGATGGTCAGCGAAGCCTTCTCGACGCGATTCCGCAACGCGAAGGTCTTGATCGATCGGTGGGCGAAAAGCCGGCCCAGCTGGCGGAAGAAAGCCCGTGATCTCGAGACCTACTGCATCCTTGCAGGCCTGACGCCACCGGAGTCCCCGAAGGGAGGGGTCGCGGAGACCCTTCGGCGACTCGCTCGACGCATGGACGGGAAGAGACGATGGGGAAGCCTGCCTCGCGTCGACCGGGACGACGGCGTCGCGTTGCTCGACTACAACGCGCGTGACTGCAGGTGCCTTCAGCAGCTGACCATACGAGCTGTGAACTACCTCAGTACACGCCACTCCGCACAGGCCGCCTGAGACCAAAGTAGCGGCATCGAGGCATCGGCGCGCAGGGTAGCCTGCGGACCGCGTCGGTCGTGCGCTCACTTCGGCATCCTCGGAGCAGATGGCAACGTATTCGACCTGCGTACGCGGAGGCGGCGCAGTCGCAGAACAGAAAGCGACGTATCCCTGCTCGACTCACTCATGGACCAGGTTCAGCAAGAAACTCCTCAATGAACGCGGTAAGCGCAGGAATTCTCGATCCGTCCGGGATGTAGCGGGACAGACTCGGTATCGCCAGCAAAAGGCGACCTGCCGGGAGGCGCCACGAGTAACAGCTGCGAAGGGTGCCTCCCCAACCCGACGGCCGCTCCAGCCCCGCCCCCCACCCCATGGAGCGCGCAAACGGCCGGACGATGCTGAGCGCATGCGTCAGCAGCACCTCGGCACTCGTCTCCTCGATCAGAGCTTCATGGAACGGCCAGAAGTCCGATGCGAGCTCATGCGCTTTTCGCCCGTGTCGCTTCTCGAGCGTCGCCACATCCTCCGAACGCTCGAGAACGAAGTTGCTGACGGGCGTTGCTCGCAGGAGCGCCTCTCCTTGCGCTTCTCCACCCGCCAGCACGGCGAAGAGCATCTTCCCGCGAAGTTGAATGGGAGCCTGTCCAGGAGGGTAGTCCTTCCATGCCTCGTCCAGATAGGCGTGCTCGAAGATCTTTTCGTGTGCGAGGCGGGACAGATCATCGTCGATGCTGATCTGACTGTGCGGCTGCCCCGCGCGAGGGGCCTCCCGCGGGTTGAGTCCCAGGAAGTAGAACCGAGAGGCACCCGAGAGTGTGCTTGCTGGCGAGTACAGCGCCCGCCCGCCGCGATGCAGTACGTCGGGAGGAATCGACGCCCGGGTGCGCGCCACGATACGACCGGCTGCCGTATCCGGAAGCTCTTCCACGATCCCCTCCCTTTAACGCCCCTTCTACTTGACGGCCGGCAGGGCTAGAACAACGCCCGCTGCTCCAGCTCCTCCTCGTACCCCACCTGCCGGCGCAGAGAACGCTGGTTGAAGGCCTTGAAGGTGATCCGGGGTGCGTCCGCAGCCAGCCGGGAGAGCTCGTCGAGGGCCGGGCCGTCGATGCCGAGGGCCACGCACCAGAGCTTCGCCCGCGTGAGCGCCACGAAGGCCTGGTTCCGGCGCACGAGCTCGTCGTCGAGATCCCGCGCCTGCGCCGCGCAGGCCGCCTGAAGCCCCGTGGCATAGACCTTCCAGGCTTCGTTGCCCTTCGCCCGGTAGATGTTGGAGACCGTGACGTAGCCCGTGCGCAGGAAGGTCTCGCGGGTGGCGTCCGCGCCCGCCTCGATGGCGGGAATCCCCGCCTTCTTCAACGCCGCGAGGATCGTCCGTGCGGAGGGGCGCGACTCCGGGAGCGGGACCACCAGGAGATCGTGCGGCTCGAGACCCGCCTCGAGGTCGGCGCGGATGCCGGCGACGAGGGTCTCCAGCATCGCGTTCTCGCCGGAGACCGCCTCGATGCGCAGCACGGCGTCCCGGTCGACGCGGGCACGGAAGGCGGCGTCGTCGAAGGGGTGCCCGCAGGCATCGGGATCGCGTTCGAGCACCACGTCCCGACCCGCCGCGACGCTGGCCTGGCTGAAGTCGCCCGTGACGCGGTAGCCGAGGTTCTCCCACTCCTTCTGCTGCGTGACGCCCTGGAGCGGGCCACCCTCGCGCAGTAGCCCCATGTTGAAGGCATGCGCCACCGCGAGGATCCTCGCCGGCGTCCGGTAGCAGCGATTGAGGTTGTGGGCCCGGGGAATCCCGCTCACGTAGCTGCCCGAGAGATCGATCCGCGGGCGCCCCTCCTCGTCGACGCCGAACAGCTCCGCCGCCCGGGGCACGATCAGGTTGCCGATCCCCTGGGCCTCGTCGTAGGCCCAGTAGAGCCGATGGGGCGGGCGCAGGGCGCGCATGGCGAGCCGGTAGAAGGCCGGCGGCAGGTCCTGCCCCTCGTCCACGAGCAGCGCGTCGAGGAACGGCTCGACCTGCGCCTCCTCGAGGCGCCGCTCCAGCTCGGCGCAGGCCCAGGCGAAGCCGCCGCTGTACGCCTCGCTGCCCAGCTCGCGCTTCGCGTCGTTGAGCGTCAGGGGGCGCTGTTCCCATGCAAGCGCCAGCTCCCGGAGGAAGCCCGTCAGGTCCTTGCCGCCCCAGGCGTGCCAGATCCGCAGCTTCTCCGGATCCGGGCACTCGCCCGTGAAGCTCCGGAACTGCTGCTCCACCTGCCCCCGCACTTGCTGGTAGAGGGCACGGGTGAAGAAGACGAACGCGATGTCCCAGTCCGGATGCGCCGCATGGAGCCGCGCCGCACGCTTGGCGAAGAGCACGGTCTTGCCCGTTCCCGCGAGGCCGCGGATGCGCTGGGGCCC
>JAZBPF010000367.1:0-12259 GCA_036351515.1 Pseudomonadales bacterium
CGGAGGCCCCGGCGAGGGCTACGACTGGCCCGAGTCGAACCACGGCATCACCGTCGACCACAAGGACAACGTCTGGATCGGCGGCAACGGCCGGGACGACGCGCACATCCTGAAGTTTTCCCGCGACGGCAAGTTCCTGGCGCAGTACGGCGTTCCGGGCGCGCCGGTAGACAGCAACAGCACCGAGCACTTCGGCCGCGTGGCCAAGGTCTCGATTCATCCGGACACGAACGAGGCCTTCGTCGCCGACGGCTACAGCCATCGCCGCGTGGCGGTCCTCGACGTCGACTCCGGTGCCTTCAAGCGCTACTGGGGCGCCTACGGCAACGAGCCCTCCGACGAGAACATCGGCCGCTACGACCCCGACGCCCCGCCGGCCCAGCAGTTCCGCAACCCCGTGCACTGCGCCGAGCCGTCGAAGGACGGACTCGTCTACGTGTGCGACCGCGCCAACGACCGGATCCAGGTCTTCGAACTCGACGGCACCTTCGTGAAGGAGCAGTTCATCGCCCCGGAGACCCTCGGCGACGGCTCCGTGTGGGACATCGCGTTCTCCACGGACGACGCGCAGCGCTTCATCTTCCTGGCCGACGGCACCAACGAGAAGGTGTACGTGATCGAGCGCGAGAGCCTCGAGATCCTCACGTCCTTCGGGGACGGCGGCCGCCAGCCCGGCCAGTTCCAGGGCGTGCACAGCATCGCCATCGACTCGAAGGGCAACGTCTACACGACCGAGACCTACGAGGGGAAACGCATCCAGAAGTTCGTCTACCGCGGCATGCGCCCGGTGACTGCGCGTGATCAGGGCCCGCCTTGGCCGCAGCCGGCCGACTGACGATCACGCCCGGGGGAGACGGGCTTCGCCGGCGACCCCCCGGCGATCAGGCTCCGTCTCGTTCGTCCACGAACCCCCGTGGGAAGCCGACGGGGTCGGCACGCGCTGCGGCCTGTTCGAGGCTCCGCATGCCTCGTTCCGAGCGCGGCTCCGACTGGTCCGATCCAGGCGACAGTGTTCCTCGCCATTGTCCAGTGATGCGTCGCCGCTGAAGCTGACTCCCATATTGGGGCGACACCCCGTTCGTGGGAGCCAGCTGCAGCGTCGACCCGACTCTCCAGGTCTCCCTTCTGCTAGGCTCGCCGCCGTCCCGAGACACCGGAGAGCCTGCCCATGCGCCGCGCCGCCATCGTCCAGCCCCTTCGCACGCCCGTCGGCCGTTTCCTCGGCGGCCTGGCAGCCGTGCCCGCGGAGCGCCTCGCGGCGCACGTGATCCGCGAGGTCGTCGATCGCAGCGGTGTGGATCCGGCGCGGATCGAGGACGTGGTCATGGCGCAGAGCTACGCCAACTCGGAGGCCCCGTGCATCGGTCGCTGGGCGGCCCTCGCGGCGGACCTGCCGCTTGCGGTACCGGGCATCCAGATCGACCGGCGCTGCGGCGGCGGGCTCCAGGCCGTGGTCACGGCCGCCATGATGGTGCAGACCGGCGCCGCGGACTGTGTGCTCGCCGGCGGCGTCGAGTCCATGAGCAACATCGAGTACTACACGACGGCCATGCGCGGCGGTGCCCGGTCGGGCAGCGTGCAGCTCTACGATCGCCTCGATCGGGGGCGGGAGCGCTCCCAGCCCGAGGAACGTTTCGGGCGCATCTCCGGGATGATCGAAACGGCGGAGAACCTCGCGAAGGAGTACGCCATCTCCCGGGAGGACGCCGACGCGTTCGCCGTGGAGAGCCATCGCCGGGCCGCGGCGGCCTGGGAGGCAGGACGCTTCTCGGACGAGGTCGTCGCCGTGTCGGTCCCACAGCGCAGGGGCGACCCGGTGGTCGTCGATCGCGACGAGGGCGTCCGTCCCGATGCCTCCGAGGAGAGCCTCGCGGGCCTGAAGCCCCTCATGAAGGATGGCGTGGTCACCGCCGGCAACGCGAGCCAGCAGAACGACGCGGCGGCCGCATGCCTGATCGTGGCGGAGGACAAGCTCGCCGAGCTCAACCTCGAGCCCATGGGTTATCTCACCGGGTGGTCCGCCGCGGGATGCCATCCGGCGACCATGGGGATCGGGCCCGTGCCCGCGGTGGAGAGGCTGTTCGCGCGCACCGGGCTGTCCTTCGAGCAGATGGACCTCGTGGAACTGAACGAGGCCTTTGCCTGTCAGATCCTCGCGGTGCTGAAGGGCTGGGGCTGGGACGAGCGGGAGAAGCTGAACGTCAACGGCTCGGGCATCTCCCTCGGCCATCCCATCGGGGCCACGGGGGTGCGGATCCTCGTGACGCTGCTCCACGAACTCGAGCGTCGTGGCGGACGCTACGGCCTCGAGACGATGTGTGTCGGGGGCGGGCAGGGCATCGCGGCGATCTTCGAGCGCGTCTGAGCGAAGCCTCCGCGACACCGGTCCGGAGCGATCCGTCGAGCTGCGCGCGGATTCGTCGCCGCTGAAGCGGGCTCCCACAGCTGGCGTGTCGAGGAGCTTCTGTGGGAGCGGGCTTCAGCCGCGATCGGGGCACGAACGAAGGCGTCGCCGCTGAAGCGGGCTCGCAGAGCTGGCGTGCCGACGGGCCTCCGTGGGAGCAGGCTTCAGCCGCGATCTGGGTACGAACGAAGGCGTCGCCGCTGAAGCGGGCTCGCAGAGCTGGCGTGTCGACGGGCTCTGTGGGAGCAGGCTTCAGCCGCGATCGGGGTACGAACGCAGGCATCGCCGCTGAAGCTGGCTCGCAGAGGTGCCGTGTCGACGGGCCTCCGTGGACGCAGGCTTTTCGATCGGGATGAGCGTGCTGGGGAGCGGTCAGCGCGTCGGCCAGCGTGTGAGGATCCAGGACGGCCCCTCCGGCGCGTCGACGCGCGCGAAGAGCAGGGACTCGCCCGGCACCCGCGGGGTGCCCGAGACGACGAGCCTGCCGCGCTCGACCCGGGCCTCGAGGCCGTCGACGAGCACCGCGCTGATGAGCTCGACGCGCGTGTCCGCGGGCACCTCGCCCTGGGGCCAGACGAGCTGGGTGAGGGCCTGGCCGACCCGTCCGGGCGCCACGGGCGCGGCGCGCCACACGTTCGCGTCCGGTGGTCCGGCGGGCGCACGGGTCACGGGCCCGCGCTCGGCCGCCCACTCCCGCAGGAAGCGGAACTTGCTCCACGCATCGAAGCCCTGGTCGATCCGCTCCAGGTGCCCCCATTGGCCGAAGCTCCCCCAGGGGCTCACGTCCAGGTACATCATGTGGCTCGTGAGCCCGGCGGCCGTCGCGAGCTCCAGGTGGGTCCGGTAGACGGCCTCGAAGCCCGGGTGGCGGTTCAGGGCGATCACGAAGCGCGTGATGCCGTCGTCCTCGCGCACGCCGCGCTGATCGATGCGGTCCGTGTAGAGGGACGGGCCGCCCTCGTAGGCGACGATGGGCAGGTCCTCCCCGAAGAGTTCACGCACCAGGGGCCGCAGCCAGGGACCGAAGCCGCCGCCGTGCGCGGTCTCGTCCGGGCCCGGGGACGCCTCCTGCGCGCCGCCGAGCATGCGCCGGAGCCATTCCCGGACCGTCTCGTCGAGGTGGCGGGCGAGGGCGTCGCTGCGCCAGTAGCGGTGCTCCTCCGGCAGCGAGACCGGGCGGTCGTCCTCGCCGAAGCGCTCCGTGCCGTAGAACCAGGGGTCGTCCGTGCCGGCGCGGCGGATCGCCTCCTCGTGGGCCCAGGCCTGGATGCCGTTGCCGAAGTAGGTGGTCGGCGCGACCAGGTCCGGGCGCTGGGGCGGATCCTGGCGGGCACCGTAGCGGGCGATCTCCTCGAGGAAGGCGCCGGAGTAGCCCTCCTGGCCTGCCCAGATCGCCGCCACCTTCACGAGCCGCTCCGGGCCTTCGAACACCTCCTCGAAGATCGACCAGAGCTGCACGAAGCGCCGCGCGTTGAACTGCGGTTTCGAGAGCCCGGCCTCGCGGCCGGCGGCCTTCGCCCACTCGCCCTGGGGGAACTCGTTGCCGCCGCTCCAGATCTCGTTCGAGTACTCCACGAAGACCCGCAGGGCGGGATCGAGGGGGGCGTAGGCCGGGTCGTCCACCGGCCCCGCATGGGGCTCCCCGTCCTCCCCGGCGCCGAAGCGGATCAATCGGGCGAGGCGCCGCACGTAGTCGTCGGTCGCCAGGTGCGGCACGTTGATCCAGAGATCGAGCTCGTGCTCGTTGGCGAGGGCCACCAGGTGCTCCCAGGCCATGCCGGTCTCGCGGTTGCCTCCGTAGAAGCGGTCGCTGCCGTCGCTCCCCGTGTACCACTTCACGCCCGGCGCCGGGGAGCGGTCGTTCAGCACCCCCGCCTGGAACAGGTGCTGCGGCCGCCGGCGGTCCGCCCAGTCGCGCTGGGGGCTCGCGTTCGTGTCCGTCAGATCCATGGTGCGCAGGTGGCCCCAGGGGCGATCGCGCAGCAGCCGCGAGAAGGCGGGGTGCCAGCGCTGGCCGCGCAGCGACGCGCCCGTCTCCGGATCGGCGAGCCAGGCGGAGATCGCCCGCAGGCGGCCGGGGCCGTCCCGATCCTCGCCGACGGCGACGACCTCGACCTCGATCCCGTTCGGCTCCGCGTTCATCTCGTAGACGCGCACGCCGTCCCGGAGCAGCCCCCGCGCGGGCCCGTTGCTCACGGGCACCTCCCCCTCGCCGCCGGCCTGCTTCACGAAGCGGCCGTTGGCGATGCGCACGTCTCCATCGCCCTGCCAGGTGAGCACCACCCGGCCAGCGAGGAGGTGCCGGTGCGTCGAGTTCTGCCCCGGCTGCGCGAGCAGCGTGCTGCCCTCGGCCACGTACCGGGGATTGCCGAGCGCGTCCACCTGGTCCGGGGCCGGATCCTCGTAGAGGAACTCCCAGGGTCGCCCGCCGGGCTCCGGCCGCCGGACCCGCCAGCCCCGCTGCTCGATCCACATGGCGTTCGCCGCGTAGGGGACGCTCCAGTAGCGCAGCGCCCCCGGGTGATAGCCCACGGCCGGCCAGGTGCGCTCCGACGCCCCCACCGGGGGCAGCAGGAGCAGGCACAGGCCGAGGCAGAGCAGGAGCGGGGCGGCCCGGCGGGCCCGATCGCCGGAGCGGACGGGCACGGAGCAGGAGCGTGGTGCGCGGCGGATGCCGGTGCTGCAGCGGAACATGAGGGCGGTCCCGATCCCGGGGAATGGCGCGTCGTCGCGGGCACGATCGTGGGTCCAGCATGCCCGTCCCGTCCCTGCCGGTCGAGGCGGCGGCGCCGCGGGGAGGAAGCGGGCACGCGGGCGCGGCGCCGGGAGGCGTCCGATGGTCCCGGACGGCGGAGGAGCGGCCTGCCACGGACGGCTCCGGCCCGGTAACGTTTCGAGCGCCGGCCGCCGCCGGTCCCCACGGAAGGCTGCCCGGGAGCCGCGCCTTGACGCCGAGACGCACCATCGTCTGCCTGCACGAGTTCGACGATCGTTCCTGGCCCTGGGTCCGGGACCTGACCCACCTCGACCTCGACTGGCACTTCGTCGCCCTCGGGGACTTCGGGGACGGCGAGCGCGCGCGCTTCCGCGCGGCCCGACACGCGCTCGAGCTGGCGCAGCGTCACGACGCGGCGGCTCTCGTGATCCATGGCCCGCGCCTGACCATGCGCGTCGGCGCGCTCCTGCGCCTGCGCCCGGCGTCCGCGCGGGTCATCTGCTGGTCCTTCCACTACCCGACGATTCCGAGCCGGCCCAAGCGCCTGCTCTTCCGCCAGCTGCTGAGGCCCGTCACCGACTTCGTGGCCTACAGCGAGATCGAGGCGACGCTCTACCCGCGCCTCTACGGGCTCGACCCCGCGCACTTCACCTGGGTGCACTGGGGCATCGCCCCGCCGCCGGGGGCGGCCGAGCCGATCGTGGAGGGCGGCGCGTACCTGAGCGCCGTCGGCCGCAGCAACCGCGACTTCGCGACGCTCTTCGCGGCCGCGGCACGTCTGCCGGAGGTGCCCTTCGTGGTGGTGACCGGCCCGGAGTGCATCGAGGGCCTGGACGTCCCGGCGAACGTCGACCTGCGCTTCGACCTCCCCCTCGCCGACGTCGACCGCATCCTCCAGCACTGCCGCTTCGGCGTGCTCACGCTGCCGGCTGCGGAGACCTGGACCGGCCATTCCGTGCTGGCCCGCACGCTCTTCCTCGGCAAGGCCATGGTGACCACGCGTTCGGAGGGGCTGAACGACTACGTCGATCCCGCCCATGCGCTCACCTACGCGCCGGGCGACGCCGAGGACCTCGCGGCGCGGATCCGGGAGCTCTGGGAGGCCCCGGCCCGCACCGCGGAGATGGGCCGCCGCGGCAAGGCCTTCGCGGAGCGCTGCCTCACGGAAGGGCGGATCGCCCGGCACTTCGAAGGCCTCCTCACCCACTGATTCCGGGGCCTCCAGGCCCGTTCCGGCGCTCGCGAGGGGGCGCCGCGTCCGACATCGGGACGTCCCGTTTCTGCAAGAAAATCAAGCTTCAGCACGCAAGCTGCTGAATCTTGGTCGTCGATCCGCGCAAACCGCTGCCATCCGTCAGCTGCGCTTGCATGACCCGGACGAGCGCAGCATTCTCGCCGACGAAAGGTCGGTGGAGCAGGGCAGGGGCCGTCCGGTCCGCTCCCTCCCGCCCGGTGTCTGCCGGGGCCACGAGCCCCGATCTCGCGAAGCTGACGATTCCCCTGGTACCCGCCCGCGGCGGGTGCCCCGACGGAGGATCGTCCTGCGATTTCCTCGCGGATCGGTGGGGCACGAGGGTGCAGGCGACCCCGAAGACCGGATGCAGCCGTCGTCCCTGACCGTCGCCCGGAGCGCGTGTGACTCGAGCCCCGTCAGCCGCCCTGCGTCCCGTCGCGTGTTCGCGTCTGCTTCTTGCTTCGATTCTCTCCCTCGGCCTCGTCGCCTGTGGCGGCGGTGCGGGGGGCGGCGCAGCACCGCCGGCGCGCGCGGCCGCGCCGGTCGCTGGGTCAGCCTCGACCCCGACGCCCGACCCCGCCGCGTCCGCACCGGCGGCGCCCGGCCCTGACGCCGGGGCCGGGCCGTCCGCCGCATCTGCCCCGGCCGCGGCGCCGACCCCCGTGTCGTCCCGCGCGCCGACCGCCGAGCCGGCCTCGGCGCCGGACCCGCCGTCCGCTACCTTCACGCCTGCCCCCATGCCGGAACCGACGCCCGGGACGGAGCAGGAAGCCGAGCCGGGGACCGCACCCGAACCCGCACCCGAGCCGGAGTCGGAGCCAGAGCCGGAGCCGGAGCCGGAGCCGGAGCCGGAGCCGGAGCCGGAGCCGGAGCCGGAGCCAGAGCCAGAGCCAGAGCCAGAGCCAGAGCCAGAGCCAGAGCCGGAGCCAGAGCCGGAGCCAGAGCCGGAGCCAGAGCCCGAGTCGGAGCAAGAGCCAGAGCCAGCGTCGGAGTCGGAGGGAGAGCCCGAACCGGAGGAAGAGCCGGAAGCCGGAGCCGAGACCGAGGCCGAACCGGAACCCGAGCCGGATCCCATCGTCCTGGTCGGCAGCGTCGGCGACGGCCCGATCGTGGACGCCCGGGTGCGGGTCCTCGACGCCGCCGGCGCGCGCGTCGCGGAGACCCGCTCCGATGCCCGGGCGAACTTCCGCATCGAGGTCCCCGCCACCGCACCCTTCCCGCTGATCCTGGTCGCCACCGGCGGCACGGACGTGGTCACGGAGCGCCCGCCGGACTTCACGCTCCGGGCGGCGGTCACCGATCCGGCGCGCCCGCACGCGAACCTCACGCCCCTCGGCACCCTCGCCGTCGGGGCGCTCGCCTGCGCGGGTGCACCGCTCACGACCGAGGAACTCGGGAACGCCTGGGCGCGGATCGCGCCCGTCCACGGCTTCGGGCTCGACCCGCGCCTCGTGCCCGACCCCCTCACCACCCCTGTCGATGCGGCCCGCGTGGCCACGGTGGTCCGCGCCACCGAGGCCGCCGGCGAGTTCCTGCGGCGCACGGCGGCCCTCGCGGGTACCGACGACGTCGACGCCGTGGTCGACGCGCTCGCCTGCGACCTCGTCGACGGTGTGATCGACGGCCGGGGCGGCGCCGTGGACGGGCGCGATCCCGCGCTGCCGCCCCCGGTGGTGCTCGCGGCCCAGAGTCGGGTGGCCGGCGCGTCCGTGCTCGTGGAGACCCTCGCGAACCGCCTGCGCGTGGACGGCGAGCCCGTCGCCGAGGCCCTCGACGCGGCCCTGGCCCTCGCCGTCCCGGCCGCAGCGGGCACGCGGCTCGCGGCCGAGCCCATTCCCCCGGAGCTGCTCGCCGAAGCCCGCACGGCCCTGGTGACGGCCCTCGCGATCCTGCGGGCGCCGGCCTACGCGGAGGTCCTGGACGCCCTCGAACGCATCGCCCCCGGGGCCCTGCCCACGGAGGCGGCGGCCCTGCTCGGCGAGCCCGCGCTGGCGGTCGACGCCGGTTCGCTCGCCGCGGCGCTCGCGACCCTGGATCCCGGCGCGCTCGAGGCGCTCCTGGCACCCAACCAGCGCGGAGAGGCGGCTTCCCCGCCGGCGCTGTCCCTCGCCGCGGACCCCGCGGCCATCCTGCCGGACGCGCAGACGGTCCTGCGCTGGAGCGCCCCGGAGGCCGTGGCCTGCGGCATGGGGCCTCCCGGCACGGACGCGCTGCTGGAGGCCGAAGGGAGGCTCGCCGTCGGCCCCTTCCCGGAGAGCACGGAGCTGACGGTCTCCTGCTGGGGGCCGGGAGGCAGCGTGCGCGACACCGTGCGCATAGAAGTGCAGCCGCCGCCCGCACCCCGCATCTCGGTGCTCGAGGCGACACCGGTGGCCGTCGCCTGGGGGGCCACCGTGACCGTTTCCTGGAACGCGACCGATGCCGAGGGCTGCACGGCGGCCGGCGACGCCCCGGCCTGGGCCGGTGCGCTGCCGGGGCAGGGCTCGCGCACCCTCGGGCCCCTGCGGGCGGACACGCGGCTCGCCCTCGCGTGCACCGGTCCCGGGGGGCTCGCCGAACGGTCCCTGACCGTGGCCGTCGCGCCGCCCCCGCCGCCGCAGGTCGAGCTCGCGACGGACGTGACCCGGGCCGGCGCAGGACGGCCCGTTCGGCTCACCTGGAATGCGCGGAACGCCGACCGCTGCCGCGCCGAGGCCGCGCCGGCGCTCGCCATCTGGTCCGGCCCGCTCGCTCCGAGCGGGACCGTGACGGTGCCGACCCTCGGCGCGGACACGCGCTTCACCCTCGCCTGCGAGGGCCCCGGCGGCACCGGCAGCGGGGCCCGCACGGTCACCTTCGTGCCCGAACCCACGCTCGCCCTCGGCGCCGGGGCCGCGGTGGTCCCGCTCGGGCAGTCCGTGACCGTCACCTGGTCCACGACGGACGCTGACACCTGCGAGGCGGTGGCGACCCCGGCCCTCGCCGGCTGGTCCGGCACGCTGCCCCCCGGCGGGACGCGCGCCGTCGGGCCCCTCGAGGTCGACGTGGCCCTGGCCCTGGTCTGCACCGGGGAGGGGGGCATCGTGAGCGACGGCGTGGAGCTGCGCGTGGACGCCGGCCCGCCGGAGCTCGCGCTCCGGGCCTCGGCCGCGTCCGTCGACACCGGCGGCACCGTCACCCTCGAATGGTCCGCCGAGAAGGCGGACGCCTGCGAGGCGAGTGGTGCCTGGAGGGGCGCGCGCCCGCTCGCGGGCACCGTGGAGCTCGGCCCGGTGACGGAGGACCGCACCTTCACGCTCGAGTGCACCGGCGTCGGCGGCACCGCCCTGAGCACGCAGACCGTGGTCGTGCGCGCGGCGCGCCTGTCCTGGACGCCGCCGACGGAGACCGTGGACGGTGCCCCGCTCCCCGGGCTCTCCGGCTACCGCGTGTACTACGGCACCGCATCCCGCGACTACACGCGGATCCTCGAGGTCGACGATCCCGCGGCGGACCGCTGGGTGGTGGAGGGCCTGGCCCCGGGCACCACCTGGTACTTCGCCGTCACCGCGGTCGATCCGGACGGGCGGGAGAGCGCGTTCTCGAACGAGGGGAGCAAGGCGATCCCGTGACCGTGCGCCTCGTGCCGCGATTTCAATGGAACCGATACGATCCCTGGCGGTCCCACCCGGGTCCGTTGTCGAAAGCCATGCCCCCCGTTCCGGGGAGCGGACGCCCGGCCTTCGCCGGAGCACCCGGCCGCAGCGGCACGCGATCGGGGCCGGAGGGGGAGAGAATCTCGCTCCGGACCGTTCGTCGTCCAGGGGCTGCCGCTCACGCCGATGCGCGTGCGCGGCGTCACAGCCTCGAAGGTCCGCAGCGGTGCACCGGCACGGCCGCGGCTAGACCTGTTGCGTGGCCCCTCGGCCGCATCCCCGCAACGCCAGACGGAGCGTCGATGATCCTCGGAGAATCGCTGGAATCGATGTGTCGAGCCTTCCCGAGCCGGCTCCGCCTCGGCCTCGTCCTGGGCGCACTGGCGCTCGCCGGCTGCGGCGAAGGGGAGGAGACCGGCACGGAGGCGCAGCAGGAGCCATCGGTCCAGACGCCGCAGCCCGCGGCGCCCGACCCCGTGGCCGGGGGCGGCACCTCGTCCGGCGCCCCGTCGAGCCCTGTCGCCGAACCGAAGCTCGTCTTCGACGTGTCGGGCGAGTCGGTCGACCCCGGTGGGTCGGTCTCGCTCCGCTGGGAGGCCGAGGACGCCGACCGCTGCGAGGCATCCGGCGCCTGGAACGGCAGCCGGCCCGTGAGCGGCAGCGCCGAGATCGGCCCCGTGACCGCAGACAGCACCTTTTCGCTCGAGTGCACGGGCCCGGGCGGCGCCGTGATGACCATGCAGACCGTGGTGGTGCGCGCCGCGCGCCTCTCCTGGACGCCGCCGACGGAAGCCGTGGACGGCTCGCCCCTGGCGGGCCTCGCCGGCTACCGCGTGCACTACGGGTTCGCCTCGCGCGACTACTCGGTCGCCATCGACGTGAACGACCCCGGCGCCGACGCCTACCTCGTGGACAGCCTCGCCCCGGGGCAGACCTACTACTTCGCCGTCACGGCCGTGGACGTGGCCGGGCGGGAGAGCGCCTACTCGAACGAGGGGGTCAAGGCGATCCCCTGAGCCTTCCCCGAGTCAGCGGCGGCGGGCCGCCCGAGCCCGACGTCCTCCCAGCAGCAGCGCGCCCAGGCCGAGCAGGAAGGTCGTCGTCGGCTCCGGAACGCTCACGGTTCCCGCGTAGAACTCGCCGAAGAACTCGTTGTCGTTGCTCTTGTCCACACTCCGGCCTCCGACGGTATAGGTGTCGCCCGCCAGCGACTCGGTGATCTGCACCCGATCGAAGCTCGCCGTGGAGGTCAGCCCGAAGAACAGGAGGACGTCATCCTCCGGATCGAAGGTCGTGGAGGCGATCTCGATCGCGCCTTCGAACAGCGTGATGGTGAACACGGAGTCGTGGAAGAACGGCGTGTTCGTCCCATCCGTCGCGAGGCCGGTCGTGCTCGGCTCGTGAAAGTCGAACCCGAAGGCGTTCACGCCTTCCGCGAGATCGATCGTGACCTCGAGGTTCTCGCTTCCGCTGACGGCGATGTCGTTCCCGGCGATCTTCGTGGACCACTGGTCGAAGCCGAGGCCGCCGGTTCCGAGGAAGAGGCTCGTCGAGGTCGGGAAGGGCGTCGTACTGAGGGTGACGTCGCCGAGCGTCTCCGTCGCGCCCACGTTCCCGGAATTCGGGATCGCGCCCGTGAGGCTGGCGACGCCGAGCGCCTGGAAGGCGGCCTTGTCCGACCAGAGCGTGAGCACGGCGGCCTGCGCGCCGGGTGCGGCCAGAAGCGTCGTGGCGAGGACCAGGGCCACCTGCGGGAAGCGTCGATGCATCATTGTGCCTTCCGAACCGATGAACTCGATGCCACGAAGCAGGAATCGTACCCTGCTGTAACTCCCTGAATCGAAATCGAATCCTCTGAGACGCCTGCAAGAAGTGTAAGACTTCCCGACAACTCCCGGGCAGCGTCGCGGCCAATCGCTCCCCCCGCGTGCGCGCCCATCCCTCCGGTACCCGGGCGGAGAGCCTCCGCCGCCCGGAAGCCTTAAGATGGGCGCCTTCGCCCCTGCAGACGTACAAGGACGTCCCCCATGACCCATGCTCGCATGTCGCCCCCCGACCCCTCGCCGGAGTCCCGTGACCGCGCCCTGGAGGCCGTGCGCGAACTGTTGCGTTGGGTGGGGGAGGATCCCTTGCGCGAAGGGCTCCTGGACACGCCGCGGCGCGTGGTGGACGCCTACCTCGAGTACTTCCGCGGCTACGGCGAGAACCCCGAGGAGTACCTCGAGCGGACCTTCGAGCAGGTGGGCGGCTACGACGAGATCGTGCTGCTCCGGGACATTCCCTTCCATTCC
>JAZBPF010000368.1:0-2992 GCA_036351515.1 Pseudomonadales bacterium
CCGCAGGTGCATGGCGGCGTCCCCTCTCGACGCGCACCGACGCACGGTCGGAGCTGGCGGCGCTCCGGTCTTCCTCCGGATCGCGGATCACCCCCTTCGGTCGTCGCCGGTCCGGGGTCCCGCGGGCGGCTTCTTGCCGCTGCGCTTCTCGCCACTCCGCTCAGCCCCTCCCCCCACGTGTTCGGGTGCTGACGTGCACGACCCTGTGGGTGTGCTCTGTAATAGGAGCGAGATCCGTGCCAGCACCCGGATTCCGGAGTGTTCCCAGTGGGATCAACGAGTTGCGAGAAGCACTCCGTCCCGCGCGGGGGGTTCTGTTACCGACCCCGTGTTACGGAAGGGTTTCTCTGGGTAGCAGGGTAACGCCCGTGTTACCGCAGGGACGGGTCACCCTCCCGCGTGGTTGCCGCGGGTGCTGCGCGGACCCCGGTTCCGCGTCCGTCGGCGGGGGATGCCGAGGCGCTGGCGCCGCTCCCAGAGACTCTTGCGGCTGATCCCCAGACGCTGGGCGATCTCCGTCTCGGTCATGTGGTCCTCGTGATCGAGGACGAAGCGCACGAAGTAGTCCTCCAGGGACGCGTTCTGCTCGTCGACGGCGGGCCCGCGGGCCGCCGGGCCCGCCGCCTCCACCGGGGGCTCGGACGGGGCGGAGCGCTCCGGGGACGCGCGCTCCGCGCCCCGGGCCATGGCCGGGTCGATGGCCAGCAGTTCCGGCGTGATCTCGTTGCCGTCGGAGAGGATCACGGCGCGCTCGATGGCGTTCTCGAGCTCGCGGACGTTGCCGGGCCAGGGGTAGGTGCGCATGGCCGCGAGGGCCTGCTCCGAGAAGGCGAGACGCGGCTTGTGCAGCTTGTGGCAGGCGCGCTCCAGGAGTCGTTCGGCGAGCTCGTAGATGTCGTCGCCCCGGTCCCGGAGCGCCGGCAGCTTCAGGGTCACGACGTTGAGCCGGTAGAAGAGGTCCTCGCGGAAGGCCCCGCGCTCGGCGAGCTGGCGCAGGTCCCGGTGCGTCGCCGCCACGAGGCGCACGTCCACCTTGCGGGTCTGCACGGAGCCGACGCGGCGGATCTCTCCCTCCTGGAGCACGCGCAGGAGCCGGGCCTGCGCCTCGAGGGGCAGCTCGCCGATCTCGTCGAGGAACAGGGTGCCGCCGTCGGCGGCCTCCACGAGGCCGCGGCGCGCGTTGCCCGCGCCCGTGAAGGCGCCCTTCTCGTGGCCGAAGAGCTCCGACTCGATGAGCGTGTCGGGGATCGCGGCGCAGTTCAGGGAGATCATGGGGGCGTCGCTGCGCGAACTCTGCTCGTGGAGCGCCCGGGCCACGAGTTCCTTGCCCGTGCCCGACTCGCCGAGGACCAGCACCGTGGACTCCGTGGGTGCGACCTTGCGGATGCGCTCGAAGAGCAGGCGCATGGGTCCGCAGCTGCCGATCATCCCGGAGACCGGATAGTCCCGGGACAGCTCCGACTTCAGCGCCGCGTTCTGGCGCACGATGCGCTGGGCCTTGCGCACGCGCTCGAGGGTCAGGAGCAGCTCGTCCTGGTCGAAGGGGCGGACGATGAACTCGGAGGCGCCGAGCTTCATGGCGTCGACGGCGGAGCGCAGGTTGGCGTGGGCGGAGAGGATGACCACGGGGACGCCGCGGGCGTCGCCGATGAGGTCCGTGCCGAGACCGCCGGGCAGGCGCAGGTCCGAGAGGATCAGGGAGAAGGCGCCGAGATCCTCGCGTCGCGCCTCGGCCAGCGAGTGCGCTTCCGACACCTGGTAGCCGTGCGCTTCCAGGAGCGCGCGCAGGGTACCGTGGGTCGCGTCCTCGTTCTCGACGATCAGGACCTGGCTCATGCGGGATCCCGGAGCCCTGGGGTGTTGCGAATGGTAACAGAATCGGGGTGTTACCGATGCTCCCGGTCGAGCACGGTACGCGCCCGCGGTGGCAGGCGGGCCGGCTCCCAGGCGCGCGTGGCGGCGGCGAGCTGTGCCTCCGGCGGCTCCCCCGGGGCCCCCTCGAGACCGAGCCAGGCGAGGACCCGGGCGAGGTTCTCCCGCGCCCGGCGCGGATCGAGCCCCGGGGCGCCGGTCTGCTTCGAGAGCTTCGCGCCGTCGGGGCCGAGGAGCAGGGGCAGGTGCAGGTAGCGGGGCTCCGGGAGCCCCAGGAGCCGCTGGAGCAGCAGCTGCCGCGGCGTCGAGTCGAGGAGGTCCGCACCGCGGACCACGTCCGTCACGCCCTGGGCGCCGTCGTCCACGACCACGGCGAGCTGATAGGCGACGAGGCCGTCCCGGCGCACGAGCACGAAGTCGCCGACCTCCCGCGCCAGGTCCTGGGCGAAGGGCCCCTGGAGCCGGTCCCGGAAGCCGATCGTCTCCTCCGGAACGCGCAGGCGCACGGCGTGCGGCGCGTCCGTGGGCGCCATGCCCCGGCTCCGGCAGCGACCGTCGTAGACGCCGCCGAGGGCCCGGACGCGGCGTCGGGTGCAGCGGCAGCGGAACAGCCGGCCGTCGCGCTCCAGCTGCGCGAGGGCCTCGCCGTAGGCGTCCAGGCGCGTGCTCTGGTGGAGCACGGGCCCGTCCCAGGTGAGGCCGTGCACCTCGAGGGACCGGACGATCTCGTCGGCGGCGCCGGGCACCTCCCGGGGCGGGTCCAGGTCCTCGATGCGCAGGAGCCAGCGGCCCCCCGCGGCCCGCGCGTCGAGCCAGCTGCCCACGGCGGCGAAGAGGGAGCCGAGGTGCAGCGGCCCCGTGGGCGACGGCGCGAAGCGCCCGACGTAGCGCGGCGCCGTCACGGATCGCGCCCTGCGCAGGCGGGACCGCGGGCGGTCCGGTGGACAGGGTCCGGGGCGCTGGCCAGAATCGCGGCACCCCGCCCGACGGAGCCCCTCGTGACCTTCCGGCCCGCCTCCCGCCTCTCCGCCATCCGTTCCTTCCAGGTCATGGATCTCGTCGACCGGGCCCAGGCCCTGGAGCGTGCCGGTCGGGACGTGGTGCACATGGAGGTGGGCGA
>JAZBPF010000369.1:0-10418 GCA_036351515.1 Pseudomonadales bacterium
GACCGCGTCGGGCCCGAGGCCGGCGGCGGCGAGGAGCGCGTCGATCGTGGGCAGCAGCAGGCGGTTGTGTTCCCGCGGCGCGATCCGATGCGTGGCGCGCACGCCGTCGTCCGTGGCCAGGGCCACGGAGCAGGCGACGGAGGACGCCTCGAGGGCGAGGATCGCGGCCATGGGAGCTCCCTTGCTCGCGCGGGCGGTCGCGTCTGCGCGCGGGCGCGTAGAATACCCGCCCGGCCCTGCAGCCGTCCGTTCTCCCCCTCCCGGAGCCGCCTCATGATGGACCTGGACGCGGCGCGCGAAGCGCTCCTCGACGCGCTCACGCCGGTGACGGAGACGGAGACCGTCCCCCTCGCGCACGCCCTCGGCCGCGTGCTCGCGGAGGACGTCCATGCGCGCAGCGACGTGCCGCCCTTCCCGAATTCCGCCATGGACGGCTACGCGGTCCGCGCGGACGATCCGGCCCTCGCCGCCGGAGCCCCCCTCGTCGTCGTCGACCGGTCCCTCGCCGGGCGCCCGGCCCGGCGCGCCGTCGGCGCCGGCGAGACCGTGCGCATCTTCACCGGCGCCGTGCTTCCGGACGGAGCCGACGCGGTGATCGCCCAGGAGGACGCGACGCCGCTGGACGCGGACCGGGTGCGGCTCGCGCCCACGGCGCGGCCCGGGCGCTTCGTGCGCGGCGCCGGCGGCGACGTGCGACGGGGCGAGGTCGTCGCCGCCCGGGGCACCCGCGTGGACGCGCGCCGCCTCGGCCTCCTCGCCGCGGCCGGCGTCGCTGCCCTGCCGGTCCGGCGACCGCTGCGCGTCGCCGTCGTCACCACCGGCGACGAACTCCGGGACGCGTCCGCGACGCTCGCACCCGGAGAGATCCACGACGCGGGGCGCTACCTGCTCCCCGCGCTGCTGCGCGCCCTGCCCGTGCACACGGTCGGTCCCTTCCATGCACCGGACGATCCCGGAACGCTGGAGCAGGTACTCGCGCGGGCGGCCGGGGAAGCGGACGTGATCGTCAGCCTCGGCGGCGTCTCCGTGGGCGAGGCGGACCACGTGCGCGAACTCCTCGGGCGCCGCGGCCGCGTCGAGTTCTGGAGCCTCGCCGTGAAGCCCGGCAAGCCCTTCACCTTCGGCGCCTTCGCGGGCCGACCGTTCCTCGGCCTTCCGGGAAATCCGGTCTCCGCCTGCGTCACCTTCCTGCTGCTGGCACGCCCCGCCCTGGAGCGTCTCGCCGGCGCCGCGGTCACGGAGCCGCTGGCCGTACCGGCGCGCCTCGCCGCGCCCGTTCGCAAGACGCCCGGCCGCCGCGACTTCCAGCGCGGGCGCCTCGCGCCGGCCCCGGACGGAACCCTGCGCGTGCGCGCCTTCGAACGGCAGGACTCGAACGTGCTCTCCACGCTCGCGGACGCCGATTGCCTGCTGGACCTGCCGCGGGACGCGGGCGACCTGCCGGCGGAGGCGACCGTGCGGGTGCTGCCGCTCGCGGGGCTGCTCGCCGGCGGCTGAGGGAAGGGGCAGGACGCGGGGGCCGGAAACACGAACGCCCCTGCCGAAGCATCGGCAGGGGCGTCCGGAATCCACCTCGCGTGCACCGGTCGGGCGGACCCGACCGGTGCGACGCCTCAGGCGGCGGTCTTCTTCGCCGGCGTGCGGCGGGCCGCGGCCTTGCGGCGGACCGTCTTCTTCTTCGGCTTCGCCTTGGCCTTGCTCTTCGCCTTGGCGGCCTTCTCGGCGGCACGGATCTGCTTCGCCGCGGTCTGCTCGCGCTGCTTCGCACGACGCTTCTCGGCCCGCAGGAGTTCCGCCGACTTCTTGGTGCGGAACTGCTTCACCGCCTGCTCCAGCTTCTGGGCGACCTTGGCCTCACCGGCCGCGTTCGCCTTCGCCACCCGTGCCTTGATCGCGTCGACGCGGGCGGAGACGCGCGCCTCGTCCTTCGCGGCCTTCAGCTTCGTCTGGGCGTCCCGCTGCTTCGCACGAAGATCGCGGAGCTTCGCGTTGACCTTCGAGACCGCGGTCCGTGCGCTGGCGACGGCGTTCTTGTCCGTCTTGCGCTTGGAGCCCTTCGCCTTCGCCTGGGCGGCAGCGAGCTTCTTCTTCGCCGCGTCGAGGCGCTTCGACTCGGCGTCGAGCTGCTTCTTCGCGGTGTCGACGGCCTTCGTGGCCCGCGTCACGGCGGCGGGTTGCTGGGCGGGGCCGCGGCTCCGCGTCGTCGCCCGGCGTTTCGCCGGAGCGCGCCGCTTCGCGGGCCCCTTCTTCGGCGCCTTCTTCGGCGCTTTCTTCGGCGCTCTGGCCATGGTGTTCTCCTCGGCAGGTTCGGAATCACGGTCGCAGCATCGAGCGTTTCGCGACCTGGCGGAATGATAGGCAATGAACCTGCGTTTTTCACCCCTGACGCGAAGAAAAAACACCAACGAATCAACTCGCTGCCGCGCGACCTTTCGACGCTTCCGAGCTATCGCCGCCAACCCATGTCCGATCGGAATCCGGCGCACCCGTGCACCGGGCCCGAAACGAGAAAGGCCGGCAAAAGCCGGCCTTTCGTCGACGCCCCTCGAGGGATCCGATCAGGAAAGCGCGTCCAGCACCCGCGCCCGGATGTCGTCCACGGAACCCGTACCGGGCACGTGGGCGTACTGCAGCCCCTCGATCGCCTCGGCCCGTTCGCGATAGAAATCGACGAGAGGACGCGTCTGCTGGTGGTAGACCTCGAGGCGCTTGCGCACCGTGTCCTCGCGATCGTCGACGCGCTGCACGAGCGGTTCGCCGGTCACGTCGTCCACGCCCTCCTGCTTCGGCGGGCTGAATTCCAGGTGGTAGACCCGACCGGAGGGCTCGTGGACGCGCCGTCCGGACAGGCGCCGGACGATCTCCTCGTCCGCCACGTCGATCTCGATCACGTGATCGATGGGGACACCGGCCTGCTCGAGCGCCTCGGCCTGGGGAATGGTCCGCGGGAAGCCGTCGAGGAGGAAGCCGCTGCCGCAGTCCGGCTCGGCGATGCGCTCGCGCACGAGCGCGATGATCAGGTCGTCGGGAACGAGTTCGCCGGCGCTCATGTAGCGATCCGCCTCGCGCCCGAGCGGCGTTCCCGCGGCACGCGCCGCGCGGAGCATGTCGCCGGTGGAGATCTGCGGAATGCCGAACTGCTCGGTGATGAACTTCGCCTGCGTGCCCTTGCCCGCCCCCGGGGCGCCCAGCAGGATGATCCTCATGCGTCCACTCCGTGCTCGTGAAGCTCTCGTAGGGAAGGCGACCCCGCGCCGTGCCCGCCGGCCGGTGGTCGCGGCGCGGATCGCCGGACCACGGACCGCCGAACCGTGACGACGGGTGCGCCGTCCCTCCCCCGGTCCGGCGCCGTCCGTGCGCGAAGCGCCGAACCTTACACGCGGCCCCGGACGCCCACAACAGGCCGCGAGACGGCGGGATCGGACCCCGGCGTCAGCCTTCCCGCCGCGCCCGGTGCACGTCGATCACGTTCGGGATCTCCGCCACGCGGTCCATGAGCCGGCCGAGGGTGGCGAGCCCCTCGAGCTCCACGGACAGCTCGATCGTCGCGGTGGAGCTGAGTCGGTCCGTGCGCGTCGTCGAGGCGAGCACGTCGATCTGCTCCGCGGCGAAGACCCGGGAGACGTCGTGGAGCAGCCCGGGGCGGTCGTAGGCGTGGATGACGACATCGAAGGGCCAGCGCTCCGCCGGCGTCGCCCCCCAGCGGAGCTGGATCGTGGAGCGCGGACGGCTCCGCGCGAGTTCGAGGGCCCGCGCGCAGTCGTGCCGGTGCACGGCGACGCGCCGGCCCCCTTCCACGAGTCCGACGATCGGTGCCGGCGGCTCCGGCGTGCAGCACGGCGAGAACTCGACGGCGAGATGGCCCGCGCCGAGCACTTCCCGCCGCCCGCTCTCCGGGGCGAGGCCGCCGGGCAGGAGCGCGAGCTGCGGGGTCTCGTGCACCTCGTGGGCGAGGCCCTGCACCGCCTGCAGCAGCCGCGCCGGTTCGAGCTCGCCGCTTCCCGCGGCGCCGAAGAGCGCTTCCTCGCTCGAGAAGCGCAGGGCCCGGACGAGCTCCGGAAGCAGGTCCGGGTCGATGGCCATGCGCCGCAGCTCGCCGAGTACCAGCGCGTGGCCGTCGGCGACGTTCCGCGCCCGGTCCCGGGCGCGGAAGTAGGACTGCAGCTTCGCCCGGGCCCGGGACGTGCGCACGTAGCCGAGGTTCGGATTGAGCCAGGCCGGGGACGGCTCGGCGTCCTCCGCCGTGAGGATCTCCACCTTCTGCCCCGTGCGCAGCTCCGTGTTCAGGGGCACCACGCGGCCGTCCACGCGCGCGGCGCGGCAGCGGTGTCCGAGCTCCGTGTGGATCCGGTAGGCGTAGTCCAGGGGCGTCGCCCCCTGCGCGAGGTCCACCACGTGGCCGTCCGGCGTGAGCAGGTAGATGCGCTCCTCCTCGAAGTCGCGGCGCAGGGCGTCGCCGAGGACCCCGAGGTCGCCGAGCTCCTCCTGCCACTCGAGCACCTGGCGCAGCCACGCGACCTTGCGCTCGTAGGCCTCGTCGTCCGTGACCGCGGTGCCCTTGTAGGCCCAGTGCGCGCACACGCCGAGTTCCGCCTCGTCGTGCATCTCGTGGGTGCGGATCTGCACCTCCAGCGTCCGTCCCTCGGGCCCGAGCACGGCCGTGTGGATCGAGCGATAGCCGTTCTCCTTCGGGAGCGCGACGTAGTCGTCGAACTCCTTCGGGATGTGCCGCCAGAGCGAGTGCACCACCCCGAGGGCGCCGTAGCAGTCGCGCACCTCGTCCACGAGCACGCGCACGGCGCGCACGTCGTAGACCTCCTCGAAGCCGATGCCCTTGCGCTGCATCTTCCGCCAGATGCTGTAGATGTGCTTCGGGCGACCGGACACCACGGCGTGGATGCCGGAGCCCTCGAGCTTCTCCGTGAGCGTGTCGACGACCGTGTCGATGTACTGCTGGCGTGCCTCGCGCCGCTCCTTCAGGAGGGACGCGATGCGCTTGTAGGTCTCCGGTTCGAGGTAGCGGAAGGCGAGGTCCTCGAGCTCCCAGCGCAGCTGGCCGATGCCGAGCCGGTGGGCGAGGGGCGCGTAGACCTCGAACACCTCGCGCGCCACCCGCTCCCGGCGCTCGGGGCGGGCCTGCTTCGCGGAGCGGATCGCGCAGGTGCGCTCCGCGAGCTTGATGAGCGCGACGCGCACGTCGTCGATGAGCGCGACGAGCATCTTGCGCACGTTCTCGAGCTGGTCCTCGGGCCGCCCGATCGCCTTGGGCACGGACGACAGCTTCAGGGCGCTGATCGCCGCCATGCGCAGCACGCCTTCCACGAGGCGGGCGACGGTCGCACCGAACTCCGCGTCCACCTCCGCGAGGGAGAGCTTGTCCTCGCGCACGGCGCGGTAGAGGAGCGCCGCCACGAGGCCGTCGTCGTCCACGCGCAGGTCGGCGAGGATGTCGACCATCTCGAGCCCCGTCTCGTAGCTCGAGATGCCGGAAGCCCAGCGCCGGTTCGCGGCGATCGCCTCGACCTCCGCCCGGTGCGCACGCTCCGCGGCTCGCCGGAGGCGCTCCGGGTCGCGCACGAAGGCCCGCGCGCAGAGCGCGTGGAGCCAGGCGTCGACGTCGACGCGACCGTCGTCCCCGACCGGCCGGTCCTCGCGCACCTTCACCACGGCGGGAACTCCTCAGGGCGCATGGAAGAGGGCCATGGACTCGACGTGGGCCGTGTGCGGGAACATGTCGAGGATGCCCGCGGCCTCGAGGCGGTAGCCGGCGCCGGCGAGCAGCGCGGCGTCCCGGGCGAGGGTCACGGGGTTGCAGGAGACGTAGACGATGCGCCGCGGGGCCACGGCCCCGATGCCGGCGCAGACCCGCTCGGCGCCGGAGCGCGGCGGATCGAGCAGCAGCAGCTCGGCGCGCGGCAGGGCGGCGGGGTCGAAGTCCGCCGCGTAGAGATCCGCGGTCTCGAAGGTCACGTTCTCGATCGCGTTGGCGGCGGCGTTCTCGCGCGCACGCTCGACCAGCGCCTCGCTCCCCTCCATCCCGTGGACCTCCCCGGACCGGGCCGCGAGCGGAAGCGTGAAGTTACCCGAACCGCAGAACAGATCAAGGACGCGATCGGACCGCACCGGCGCCAGCAGCTCCACGGCGCGGGAGACCATCCGGCGGTTCACGAAGGGGTTCACCTGGACGAAGTCCAGGGGATGGAAGGCGAAGCGGAGCCCGAACTCCGGCAGCGTCTGGTGGAGCCGCTCCGGGCCCGCCGCGGGGAGCACCCGGTGCACGGAGTCCGGCCCGGCGGGCTGGAGCCAGAGCTGCAGCCCGAGCACCCGGAAGCCCTCCAGGAGGACGTCGAGGTCCGCGTCCGGCAGGGGCTCCAGATGGCGCACGATCACCGCGGCGGCGTCGTCGCCCACGGCGATCTCGAGCTGGGGGATCGACGCCGCCACGGACAGGCGCCCGAGGAGCACGCGCAGGGCCCCGAGGCGCTCGCCGATCTCCGGCGCGAGCACGCGGCAGGCCTCCACCTCCGCCACCCGGGAGCTGCCCCGCTCGCGGAAACCCACGAGCACCCCGCCCTTGCCCGGCACGTGGCGCACCCCCAGGCGCGCCTTGCGCCGGTAGCCGCGCGTCGGCCCGGTGACGTCCGCAAGCCAGCGCGCCGGCGCGGGCGCGCCCGCGGCCTCGAGGAGCGCGGCGAGCCGCGCGCGCTTGCCGGCCCGCTGCGCCTCGGGCGCCAGGTGCTGGAAGGCGCAGCCGCCGCAGACCCCCGCGTGGGGGCACTCCGGAGTCACCCGGTCCTCGTGGGGCTGCGCGACGGTCTCGGCGATCGCCTCGAGGCGGCCGTGGCGCTTGCGCGCGACGCGCACCGTCGTCGCTTCCCCGGGGAGGGCGCCGTGCACGCGCAGGCGATAGCCGCCGGCGGCACCGAGACCGACGCCCTGCTCGTCGAGCGCGTCGATGGCCACGCGCGTGTCGCGGGGCAGCGGGACTCTGCGGGCCACGGCTCAGTCCCGGTCGAAGACGCCGGTGGACAGGTAGCGGTCCCCCCGGTCGCAGATGACCGCGACGATCACCGCGTGCTCGTGCTCCCGGGAGAGCCGCAGCGCACCGGCCACGGCACCGCCCGCCGAGGGCCCGCAGAAGATCCCCTCCTCCCGCGCGAGGCGGCGCATGGTGTCCTCCGCCTCCTCCTGGGAGATGTCGAGGATCCGGTCCACGCGCGCCCGGTCGAAGATGCGCGGCAGGTAGGCCGGCGGCCAGCGGCGGATGCCGGGGATCTGGCTGTCCTCGTCGGGCTGCAGGCCGACGATCTGCACGGCCGGATTCATCTGCTTGAGGTAGGCGGAGCAGCCCATGATCGTGCCCGTCGTGCCCATGGAGCTGACGAAGTGCGTGATCGTCCCCCGGGTCTGGCGCCAGAGCTCGGGGCCCGTGCCCTCGTAGTGGGCGGCCGGATTGTCGGGGTTGGCGAACTGGTCGAGGACGCGGCCGCGTCCTTCCGCCTGCATCCGCTCGGCCAGGTCCCGGGCCCCCTCCATGCCCTCCTCCCGGGAGACGAGCACGATCTCGGCGCCGTAGGCCGCCATGGCGGCGCGCCGTTCCGCGCTCATGTGCTCGGGCATGATCAGGACCATGCGGTAGCCGCGCACCGCCGCGACCATGGCCAGCGCGATCCCCGTGTTGCCGCTCGTGGCCTCGATGAGCGTGTCGCCGGGGCGGAGCTCGCCGCGCGCCTCCGCCCGGCGGATCATGGAGAGGGCGGGCCGATCCTTGACGGAACCGGCCGGGTTGTTACCTTCCAGCTTGCCGAGGATCGTGTTGGAGGTGACTCCCGGGAGCCGCTGGAGCCGCACCAGCGGCGTCTCGCCGACCAGTTCGTCGATCGTGGGGTAGTGCACGGCGTCCGGGTTCATCCGTTCCCCCTCGCGGCGTCGCCTCCGCGCCCGGGCGGGCGAGGGCGCGGATGATACGCGCAGCCTGCCGCGATCGCGAAATGCCCGGACGGAACATGCAAGGAACCCCAGGGAACGCCAGGGAAGCGCCCGCGGCCGCGAAGCTGTGGTAGACAGGAAACCGTCACACGGCTCGAGACGGGGGGCGTCGCGGAATGGAAGCCGCCTTCTTCACCCTGGGCGTCCTCGCCGGCATCGGCGCCGCGGGGCTCGTGCTCCGGGTCGCCCGCCGGCGGAGCCCGGGCGCCTTCGGGAGCGCGTCGGCCGCCCGCCTCCGGGACCTCGAGACGGCCCTCGCCCGCCGGGACGCCGTCGTCGCCATGCTCGGCCACGAGCTGCGGGGCCCGCTGCGCAGCCTCCTCGGACTCCTCGACCGCGAACCGCCCACCGGCCGTCGCGAAGCCATGCGCCGGACCGTCGCCCACGCGCTGCGCCTCGCCGAGGACGGCCTCGCCTGGGGGCGCCTCGCCGGCGGGCCCGTGCCCCTGCGCAACGAGCCCTTCGCCCTGGAGGAACTGCTCGCCGACGTCCTCGACACGGTGCGCGTGCACGCCCGCCCGGGCGTCGAGCTCGTGGTGGACGTGGCGCCGGCCCTGGCCGCGCGCTGGGAGGGCGATGCGGGCCGGCTCCGGCAGATCCTCACCAATCTCCTGATCAACGCCCTGGACCACACGCGCGAGGGTCACGTGGTCCTCGAGGTCGCGCAGGGCGACCCGCAGGGCCTGGAGCTCGCCGTCCGGGACAGCGGCCCGGGCATCCCCTTCGCGCAACGCGAGCGCATCTTCGAGCCCTTCGTGCAGGGCGGTGATTCGCCCGGGCAGGCCGGCCTCGGCCTCTCCATCGTCGACGAGCTCGTCCGCGCGCTCGGCGGCGCGCTCGCCTGCGAGGCGGCGCCGGATCGCGGCACGACCTTCACGGTGACCCTGCCCTGGAACGGCGAGGGCGGGCCCCCGGCACCGTCGGGGCGGGCCCGGGGACGCAGGGTCCTGCTCTGCGACCGCGACGCCCTCCAGCGCCACGCCCTCGCCGGACCGCTCCTCGCCTGGGGCATGGACGTCGACGAGGCCGCGGATCCCGGCGAGCTCGCGGCCCGGCTGGCGGCGGGGCCGGCTCCGGCGCTCGCGCTGCTCGACGAGCGCGCCCTCGTCGACGCGACCCTGACCGCGGCCCTGCGGGAGGCGGGGACCCCGATGCTGGTCCTCGGCGACGGCAGCGGGCCCGGAACGCTGCCCCGCCCGGTGCTGCCCGCCACCCTCGCCCGGGCCGTGGACCGGGCCCTGGGCGCGGAGCGGGACGGCGCCGTCGGCCCGCTGCAGGTCCTCGTGGTCGACGACCATCCGCTCGCCCGCACCGTGCTCGGCGAGACCCTCGCGGGCCTCGGTCACGTCCCGACCGTGGCCGCCGACGGCACCGAGGCCCTCGCCCTGGCGGCGGACCCCTCGGCACGGTTCGACTGGGTGCTCCTGGACCGGAACATGCCCGGCCTCGACGGCATCGCCACGGCCACGGCCCTGCGCGGCCGGCCGGCGACCCGCCGGGCGCGCCTCGCGCTCCTCGTGAACGAGGGCGGTGCGGTGGAGGACCACGAACGGCTGCTCATGGACGCCGTCCTGGTCCGCCCCGCCGGCGGCGCGGCCCTCGCCGCGGGCCTGCGCCGGCTGCTGGAGCGGCCGGCGGAGCCGGCGCACGACCCGGGCGACCGGGGCGAGGACGAACTGACGGCCCTGCGCGACGAGACCCTGCGCGAGGACCTCGCCGCCCTGGCGGCCGCCTGGGGCGACGGCGACGGCGCAGCCGTGGAGGACCACCTTCATCGCATGACCGGCGCCCTGCGCATGTGCCCCGAACCGGCTCTGGAGGCCGCGCGCCGGCGCCTGGCCGACGCCCTGGCAGCGGCGAACCCGGAGGCCGTGGGGGCGGCGCTCGAGCGGCTGCGGTCGCTGCTCGGATCACCCGCGGAGGAGTGAGCGTCCCTCGGCGCCGGGACGCAGCAGGCCCGCAGCGTCCCGAAAGGAGCCCTCAGCGCCCCCCGAAAGAAGCGTCCTCAGCGGCCCGAAAAGAGCCTTCAGCGCCCCGAGAAGAGCCTTCAGCGCCCCGAAAAAAGCGCCCGAGCATGCAGGGGGCGCGCGCCGAGATGCGGCGCAAGCGCCTCGCGCGCCAGGCGCTTGGCCACGCGCCGGGTCAGCGGGTCGTCGAAATCGCCCGCCGCGAGGGCGAGGAGCGCGGCGCCCGGGAAGCTGCGCGAGGCCGCGCCCTCCTCCGCCACGCCCTCGACGGGCACCAGCCCCGCCTCCACCTCGAAGCGGTAGTGCGCGTCGGCGCGCACCGGCCGCCCCGCCGCGTCGAGTTCCAGGGGAAAGCCGTAGCCGAGCTCCTCGAGGAGCCCGAACTCGAAGCGGCGCAGCACCGGCTCGAGCGACGGCGCCGGTCCGGCGAGCGCCGCCACGGCGCGCGCGTAGGCGAGGAAC
>JAZBPF010000370.1:0-8963 GCA_036351515.1 Pseudomonadales bacterium
GAAGGTCACGTCGATGCCGTCGGCGATCGTGTCCATCACCTCGCGCACGCAGGCCATGCCCACGGCCGCGGGCACCGAGTACTCCATCTCGTTGAAGCGCGTGTTGCGGATGTTGCACAGGATCCGGTAGCTGGCGTCCACGGCCTCCGTCGCCTCGATCGCCTGCGCGATCTCGTTGGCGAGCGTGCGCCGGGCCAGGAGCGGCGTCGCGAGGAGCAGCTCGAGCGCCTGGCGCAGGGCGGCGTCCTCCTCCGGCGTCGGCGGCGGATTGTGCGTCGGCGCGCCCTCGGGGGCCTCGTCGATCTCGAGCGCGAGCGCCCAGTCGCAGTGGGGCAGGGGGAAGAACTCGAAATGGCGATGGCGGCGCACGCGCGCGTCGAACTCCTCGAGGAGCACGTCGAGGCGCTCGGGGTAGTTGCGCGCCCGGAGCCGGTACGGCGCGACGTGGGCGAGCGTCGCCTCCGTCACCACGCCGAGGGCGCCGAGATTCGTCGCCGCTGCCGCGAGCAGCTCCGGCTCCGAGCCGTCGAGGACGCGCACCTCGCCACGCGGCGTGACCAGACGCAGCGCCTCGACCTGCCCCGAGAGGCTCGGGAAGTCGCCGGTGCCGTGCGTGGCCGTGGCGAGGGCGCCCGCCAGGGTCTGCCGGTCGATGTCGGGGAGGTTCTCGCTGGCCTGGCCCACCCGCTCCAGCAGCGGGCCGAGGTCGGCGAGCCGCGTGCCGGCGCGGACGCGCGCCCGGACGCCGGCCTCGTCCACGGCGGCGAGCCCCGCGAGGCGATCGATCACCACCAGATCGCCGTCCGTGGGCACGAGCGGCGAGAAGGAGTGGCCGCTGCCCACGGGCCGGAAGGGGCCCGTGGTGGCGCGCAGGAAACGGACGAGTTCGTCCTCGTCCGCCGGTACGACCCGCGCCCGCGGCGTCGCGGCCAGGGCGCCGGACCAGTTCCGCCAGGGCGTCGGGGGCGGGAGTGCCGCACGACCGGCGAGGCTCGCGGGGGACGCCGCCGCGAGGGTCGCCGCGCGGAGGAAGGTGCCGAGGAAGTCGCGGCGGGAGCGGTTCACGCCTCGCCCTCCACGGCGCGGAGGGACGCGGGCACCAGGAACCGGATGAGGGCGCGGAAGTCCGCCTCGGTGCAGTCCATGCAGTAGCCGAGCGGCGGCATGGCGCCGAGACCCTCGAGCGTGTGCCGGAGCATCCGGTCCTCGCCGCCCGCGGCGCGGGCGCGCCAGGCGGCCTCGTCGCCCACGAGGGGTGCGCCGGCATTCCCGGTCGCATGGCAGAACGCGCAGCTGCGGGCGAACTGCTCCGTCGTCCGGGTCGGCGTGAGCGCCGCGAGGGCGCCCTCGAGGCGCGCCGCGTCGTCCCCGGCGACGGGCGCCGGCGCCGGAGCCTGCGCCGCAGGCACCGGCGGCTCCCCGCAGGCACCGAGCAGGAGCATGGCGACCAGCACGATCGACCGCCGGCACGACCTGCCCATGGCTTCCCTCCCCCTGGCGTCGGCCCAGTGTAGCGCGGCCGTGCGGCGGTGGTCGGAGGGCGGGGACTAGAAGACCGGCCGGACGCGGCGGACGTAGGTCTCCACGGCGTCCTCGAGACGCCGGACCTTCCAGCCGAGGCCGTAGTTCTCCGGCATCACCAGGCGCGGATCCCCCGTGAGGTTGCGCAGGCGCAGGCTGCAGTCGAGGGATCCGCAGAGCGTCACCCCTACGGACACCCGTCCGTTGCTGCCATCCACGTAGCGGCTGAACATGGCCACGTCGCTGCCGGGGCGCAGCATGTGACACCAGGCGCACATGTGGGTCCGGCGTCGGCGGCCCGTGAAGCGCGAGCGCTGCATCGCGAGGCCCACCGCCTCCCCGTCCACGCGCAGGGCCACGTAGCCGAGATGGCCGGCGGGGTGGATCCAGCCGAGGAAGTCGAGCACGCCCCAGTCCACGGGCCGGAGATCCGGCAGGTAGAGGTCCTGCGGGCGCACGTCGTCGAAGAGGGCGGCGAGTTCGTCGCGATCGAACGGTTGCACGGCGGTGACGATTTCCTGGCTGCGGGACGGGGCGCGCAGGAACCGATGGTCCGACCAAAGGGCGTCGACGGCAAATCGCCGCGACCGAGGCAGGCGAACTCCGGCTCGATCACGAGCCGACCGAGCGCGGATACGGGCCCGGGTGTCCGGACGCTCGCGGTCCCGCCGACCGGGGCAGGCGCTCCCGGGCGAGGCAGGGGTGCCGGCAGGGTCGGGAGGCGGCCAGAGCCGCTTGCCGAAGCAGCTCGGCCCGGGCTTCCCCGACGCGGAACCGCGGCGCAGCTCCGCGTGCGGCCCACGGCAAGGCGGGCAGGATGGATCGACGACTTCCCGCCGTCGCTCCGCGAGCGGATCGTCCGTGACCCGCCCCGACAGGATCCCGAAAGGAAAGTTCGGTCGCTTGCTAGCGAGCGGCCCCGACCGCCATGGGCGCGTTGCCCCAGGTCTTCAGGCGAAGGGCCATGTTGACGCCATGGTACTCGGAGGCCGCGCCCGCCGCGTCGATGAAGGCCGCATAGTCCTCGTTTCCGACGAGGCCGTCCTGCCAGCGCTCCAGCTCCGCCATGCTCGCGTAGCCGATGGAGACGATGTGCGAGGGCGATCCGACGCCGCCCGCCACCACGCGGGAGAGGTGCATCTGGCCCGGCGCCTGCTTCCCGGTGGAGGAGGCCATCCAGCGATCGATGGCCGCGACCACCGCCGCCGGGTCCCGGGCCGTGATCATGTGGTGCATCCAGACGGAATCCGCCGGGTCGACCTCGCCCCAGGTGCGGGCGAAGGCGCCGCGTACGGTCTGCGCCGGGGACGCGTTCGCGGCGAAGACGCCCATGAGTTCCCCCCAGGCCTCGGCCTTGACCTCGTCGGCGGCCACCGAGGCCGCATAGCGCTCGCTCTCGGCCATGGAGGGACAGCCCCGGTCACTGGTAGAACCACCGCTCAGCGCTTCTGGCGCACGTGCTGCCAAGGCGGGAGGAGCGTGGCGTAGCAGCGCTACGTGAGCGACGACCAACGCGGGCAGCGCGTGCTCCAGAAGCGCCCTCCGGGAGCCTTTGTGCGGCCCACCCGCAGCGTTGCGCTCGCTTGACGTAGCCACTGCTACGCCGGCGCTCCCGCGCCTTGCAGGTGGACCGCACAAAGGCTCTGAGCGGTGGTTCTACCAGTGACCGGGGCTGCAGGTGACGATGATGGTGTGGGTCGCGGGATCGTTCCCGTCGGCCTCGTTCACGTAGAGCGTGACCTGGCCCGGGTAGTCGGCGCCGGCTCCGTTCATCCAGCGATCCATGGCGGCGACGATCTTCGGCGCGTCCTGCGGTGAGGTGGCGAAGGACGTGACGTCCCAGCCGGGGGCGGCGCCGGCCTGTGCCGAGCACAGCGTGGCGAGCAGGATCCCTGCGTATTTTCCGGAAAGCTTCATGGTGAGTCCTCTTTCCACGATCGCTCGTGGTGTCATGGGATGACAGGACGAGGACACCTCAGAACGGGGCAGACCAGGCTCGCATCCACCGGGACGGCTTCTGGATGGCGTGTTCCCTCCCACCGCCGCGGTCGCCACGCGCTTCGCGCACGGCCCCGACGGATCGAGGACGCTACGCTCCCCACTCCGCAATGACAACTTCAGGTCATGGCCCGACTGACGACTTCGCCCGGTAGCAGGCGCCACCGGGGCGCAAGCCGTCGCGGCGGGCCGACGGACGGCACCCGCAGGAACCTGCCGGCCGGACGCTCAGCCACTCCGGTCGTCGAGCACCGTCACGCCACGCTCCGGCCGGGAGGACGTGCCCAGGGCGCCGATCTCCTCGCAGGCGTGGTGCTGCACGAGCGTGGCATGCCGGACGCCGCGCCGGCGGAGGGCCGTGCGGACGCGATCGAGGGAACGGAAGTGGATCACCCGGCCCCCCAGGCTCTCGAGGAGCCGGGGTTCGCCCGGCGCGTCGGGGTCGAGCTCCACGACGTAGCCGCGACAGGCGGTGGTCCGTACCAGGGCGCGGGTCGCGCGCTGGCCGGGGCGCAGCAGCTTCACGATGGACATGCTCGGACCCTCCGGTGAACAGCTCGGGGCCCGTGCGAGCTGACTCCCTCACGAGCACGGTCAAGGGGGCGTGAAGAGGGGCCCGGGCGCCGGCTGGACAGGACGGCGCGGGCTTGCGAGGCTTGCTCCCGCGGTCGTCGCCTCGATCGCCGAACGGGCTCCCAGCACCCTTCCGGGACTCCGTTCCATGACCACCGCCATCGCCTTTCTCCTCGCCGCCACCTTCGTGATCTCCGTGGGCGGCCTCGCGCTCCTGGTCTGGGCGCTCGCCAACGACCAGTTCACGCTCGGCCCGGGCGCCGCGAGCACCATCTTCGCCGACGGAGAGGTCGGACGGATCGAGGATCCGGCGACGCCCGCCGCCGACCGCGAGCAGATGCAGCGCGAGCGCGAGGACGACGCGGTCGTCGAACCGGGCGAAGACGAGGACGCACGGCGCGCCGAGCAGGAGCTCGTCTCCCGCCGGGAGGCGGACGCCTCGACCCGGGTGCCCGTGCTCTGGTGGCTGGTCTCGTCCCTCTTCTGGCTCGCCGTCGCCTCCGTCCTCGGGGTCGTCGCCTCCGTGAAGCTGCACGTGCCCGAGTGGCTCGTGTCCGAGGCCGCCCTGACCTTCGGGCGCATCCGGCCCGCGCACCTCAACACGGCGAGCTACGGCTGGGCGTCGATGGCGGGGGTCGCCGTCGGCATCTGGCTCGTCCCGCGCCTGTTCAAGGCGCGCCTCGTGGGCGGCCACTGGGCGACGCTCGGCGCGGCGGTCTGGAACCTCGGGGTCTTCGCCGGCGTCGCCGCCATTCTCACGGGCCGGAGCGACGGGCTCGAGTGGCTCGAGTTCCCCTGGCAGGTCGACGTCCTGCTGGTCGCGGGAGGGGGCCTGGCGGCCGTGCCGCTGATCCTCACGCTCCTGCGTCGGCGCGTGCAGCACCTCTACGTGAGCGCGTGGTACCTCATCTCCGCGCTCGTCTGGTTCCCCATGCTGTTCCTCACCGCGAACCTCCCGAACCTCTTCTCCGGGGTCGAGCAGTCCATGCTCAACTGGTGGTACGCGCACAACGTCCTCGGCCTGTGGATGACGCCCCTGGGCCTGGCCGCCGCCTACTACATGATCCCGAAGATCGTCGGTGCGCCGATCTATTCCTACGGGCTCTCGCTCATCGGCTTCTGGGCGCTGGCCCTGTTCTACTCGCAGGTGGGCCTGCATCACCTCATCGGCGGCCCGGTGCCGACCTGGGCGGTGACGCTCTCCATCGTGCACAGCGTGATGATGGTGATCCCGGTGCTCGCGGTGGCGGTGAATCACCACATGACCGTCGCCCGTCACTGGCGGCTGCTGATCTACTCCCCGACGCTCCGCTTCGTGACCGTCGGCGCGATGCTCTACACCGCGGCGTCCGTGCAGGGTTCCCTCGAATCCCTGCGGGTCGTGAACGCGGTCACCCACTTCACGCACTACACGGTGGCCCACGCGCACCTCGGCGCCTACGGCTTCTTCTCCTTCGTGCTCTTCGGGAGCATCTACTTCATCGTCCCCCGCGCGACCGGACGGGAGTGGCCCTTCCCGCGAGCGATCTCGGCCCACTTCTGGCTCGTGTTCCTCGGCTTCGTCGTCTACTTCTGGCCCCTGACCATCGGCGGGTGGCTACAGGGGCTCGCCATGCTCGACCCCGACCGCCCCTTCATGGAGTCGGTGGAGGTCACCAAGCCCTATCTCGTCGCGCGGTCCGTGGGCGGCACGCTCATGACCCTCGGCCACCTGGTCTTCGTGGTGCACGCGGCCCTGGTGCTCGGCGGTCGCAGCGCCCGGAGCGCCGGCGCGACCCTCTTCCGCCGGCTGGAGGAACCCGCATGACCCGCGCCCTCGGCATCCTCGCCGGCGCCGCGATGATCCTCCTGTTCGCGACGCTGATGATCGTGGTCATGCCCACGATCCAGCTGCAGTCCTCGGCACGCATCCCGGAGGGCCTCGAGCCCTACTCGGACTCCGCGGCACGCGGCCGGGCGCTCTACGTGAGCCTCGGCTGCATGTACTGCCACAGCCAGCAGCCCCGGGACCCGGGCCTCGCGCCGGACGGTCTGCGCGGCTGGGGCCGGCCCTCGGTGCCGGGCGACTACCGCTACGACTCGCCGCACCTGCTCGGCACCATGCGCACCGGGCCCGACCTGCTGAACATCGGTGCGCGGCAGCCGAGCGTGGACTGGCACCTGGCCCATCTCTACGACCCGCGGGCCCTGTCCCCCGGCAGCACCATGCCGAGCTACCCCTTCCTGTTCCGCAGGACCGAGAAGCCGGCGGACGGAAGCGTGGTCGTCGAGCTGCCGCCCGGGCGCGCGCCGGCGTCGGGCGCCGTCGTCGCGACGCAGGACGCCCTGGACCTGGTCCAGTACCTCCTCGAGCTGGACCGCACCTACCCCGTGGAGACCTTGCCGCAGGCAGGAGGAACGGGCTCGTGAGCGCGCCGGACGATCGCCCCCGCGGCACCCAGGTCCGCGAGAAGGAGGAACCGGAGGAACTCGGCAATCCCGCGCCCTGGCCCCTGCTCGCGTTCGCCGTCGTGATGGTGCTCTGGGGGGTGGGCTACTACTTCGCGAACACCGGCTACCCGCTCGTGGGCGGCGACCGGCGGACGCCCGCGGAGCTGCGGACCGACGGCGTGGACGGGGCACAGGTCTACGCCGCGAACTGCATCGCCTGCCATCAGGCCGACGGTCAGGGCGTCGCCGGCGTCTTTCCGCCGCTCGCCGGCTCGCGCTGGGTGAACGGCTCCGAGGAGCGGCTGATCCAGATCATGCTCCACGGCATCCAGGGCGAGATCGAGGTGCGGGGCAGCGTCTACGCCGGGGTCATGCCCGCCTTCGCCCGCCTCACGGACGCCGAGCTCGCGGCCGTGACCTCCCACGTGCGTTCGCAATGGGGCAACGACGCCCCCGCGATCGAGGCTCCGGCCATCGCCGAGGGCCGCGCGCGCTTTCCCGAGCGCAGCGCGGCCTGGGGCGGCGGCGCCGAGCTGAACGCGGTGTTCGGTGACGACTGACGCGGGTCTGCAGCCGCGGGAGGAGCTCTTCCTCGTGGAAGGGCTCTTCTGCACTGCCTGCGCCGCCACGGTGGAGGCGCGGCTGGCCCGGATCGCCGGCGTGGAGGACGCCGCCGTGGACTTCGCCTCCGGGGCGGCCCTCGTGCGCTGGGCGCCGGAGCGACGCGACCCGCAGGCGGTGCTCCGGCTCGTCGATCGCCTCGGCTACCACGCCCGCCGTCCCGACGCGCCCGCGGGCCGCGAGGGCCGCCGGGATCCGGAGCGCAGGCTGCGCCTGCGGCTGGCGATCGCGCTCTTCTTCGGCATGTGGACCATGCTGCCCTCCATCGGCCTCTACCTCGACGCCGCGCCGGACGCGCGCGTGGCGCACGGACTCGCCTGGGCCGCGGCGGGCTTCTCCCTTCCGGTGGTCGCCTGGGCCGGCCGACCCTTCTACGCCATGGGTCTCGCGACCCTCCGCGCCGGCGCAGCGGGCATCGACGCGCTCGTGACCCTCGGCGTCCTCGGGGCCGTCCTGCTCTCCGCCCTGTCCCTCGCCGGGGGCGGCAGCGACGTCTACTTCGAGGTGGCCGTCGCCCTCGTGACGTTGCAGCTCCTGGCCCGCATCGTCGATCTGCGCGTCGCGCGCGCGGGCCGCGACGCGCTCGCCCGGGTCCTCGACCTGCGCCCTCCGCAGGTCCGGCGGGAGGCCGAGGACGGTCGCTTCGAGGCCGTGGCGCTGGCTGCGGTGCGCGTCGGCGACGTGCTGCTCGTGGACGACGGCGACACGCTGGCGGTGGACGGGACCGTGCTCGACGGCGACGCGCTGGTCGACCGGAGCCTCCTCACCGGCGAGGCGACCCCCGTGCCGACGGGGGCCTCCGCCGCGGTGCACGCCGGGGAGCGCGTGGTCGACGGTGCCTTGCGGGTGCGGGTCGAGCGTGCCGCCGGGGACCGCAGGATCGACGGCCTCGCCCGGCAGGTCCGGACCCTGCTCACGGCGAAGCCGCCCTGGCAGCGCGTGGTGGATCGCGTGGCGCGACACTTCCTGCTCCTCGCCACGGCTGCTGCAGGGCTCGGCGCCGCCCTCGCGCTCGCGGGCGGCGCGGAGGCGCTGCAGGCCGCCGAGCGTGCCCTCGCGGTGTTCGTCGTCGCGTGCCCCTGCGCCCTGTCCCTGGCGGCGCCGCTGCCGGGCCTCGTGGCCGCCCGGCGCGGCGCGGAGCAGGGCATCCTCCTGCGGGATCTGCGCGCGATCACGAGCGGCGCGGGCGCGGACGTGGTGTTCGTCGACAAGACCGGGACGCTGACGACGGGACGGCCCTCGGTCCGCGCGCTCCTTCCGGCTCCCGGGGTCTCGCCGGAGACGCTCCTGCGGTGCGCGGCGCGTGCCGAGCTCCGCTCCCGGCATCCCTTCGCCGCCGCCATCGTCGCCGAGGCGCGGGCGGCAGGGCTGGAGCTCGCAGCGCCCGCCGAGGCCCGCTTCGAGACGCTGCCCGCGAGGGGCGTACGCGTAGCGAGCCACGAAGGCACCGTGCGCGTCGGCAGTGCCCCGTGGCTCGCAGGCGAGGGAATCCCCCTGCCGCCGGAGGAGCCGGCCTACGAGTCCCGGGTCTGGGTGGCCCGGGACCGCTCGCTCCTCGGCGCCATCGCACTGCACGACGCGCTGCGCCCGGGCGCGGCGGAGGCCGTGGCGCGCCTGCGGGCGCTCGGCGTCCGCGTCGTGGTCCTGAGCGGCGACGCCCCCGGCCCCGTGAAACGGCTGGCTGCGCAGCTCGGGGTGGAAGCGCGGGCGCGCTGCACGCCCGAGGACAAGGTCCAGGCCGTGGAGGCGGCCCGGGCGGCCGGGGCGAGCACGGCGTTCGTCGGCGACGGTCTGAACGACGGTCCGGCGATCGCCGCCGC
>JAZBPF010000371.1:0-2368 GCA_036351515.1 Pseudomonadales bacterium
GCGCGCATGAGCTGCACGTTGCCGACGCACTCGAAGGAATAGTCCACGCCGCCGTCCGTGAGCTCGACGATCACCTGCTGGATCGGTGCGTCGTGGTCCTTCGGATTCACGAAGTCCGTCGCTCCGAGGGCGCGCGCCATCTCGAACTTGGCGGGGTTCAGGTCCACGGCGAGGATGCGGCCCGCCTTCGCCATGACCGCGCCCTGGATCACCGACAGGCCGATGCCGCCGAGACCGAAGACGGCGACGGACGCGCCGGGCTCGACCTTCGCGGTGTTCAGGACGGCGCCGATGCCCGTGGTGATCCCGCAGCCGAGCAGGCAGACCTTCTCGAGGGGCGCGTCGGGGCGCACCTTCGCGAGAGAGATCTCCGGCAGCACCGTGTACTCGGAGAAGGTCGACGTGCCCATGTAGTGGTAGAGCGGCTTGCCGTCCAGGGAGAAGCGGCTCGTCCCGTCGGGCATGACCCCCCGGCCCTGGGTCTCCCGGATCGCCCCGCAGAGGTTGGTCTTCCCGGACGCGCAGAACTTGCAGGCGCCGCACTCGGGCGTGTAGAGCGGAATCACGTGGTCCCCGGGCGCGACCGACGTGACGCCCTCGCCCACGGCCTCCACGATCCCGCCGCCCTCGTGGCCGAGGATCGTCGGGAACAGGCCCTCCGGGTCGGCGCCGGAGAGCGTGTAGGCGTCCGTGTGGCACACGCCCGTGGCGACGACGCGCACGAGCACCTCGCCCGCCTTCGGCGCCGCGACGTCGATCTCGACGAGCTCCAGGGGTTTGCCGGCTTCGAAGGCGACGGCGGCACGGCTCTTCATGACGATTCCTCGACGGGCTGGGACCGGGCGCGAGTGTACGAGCGTGTCGGGGGAAGCGCACCCCGCGCCGATCGGCGACTGCGTCGCCTTCCCACGAAGGGCCCCGGAGCCACCGTCTGTGGGAGCGAGCTTCAGCTGCGACGGCCAAGCCCGCCGCTTGCGTCGCGACTGAAGTCTGCTCCCACAGTACGTCGTGGCGCAGCACCTGTGGGAGCCAGCTTCAGCTGCGACCGCCACGCCCGCCGCCGACGTCGCGACTGAAGTCTGCTCCCACAGTGCGTAGCGGCACAGCGACTGTGAGAGCGAGCTTCAGCGGCGATTTCGCAGGGCAGCCAGCGAAGTCAGTCATTCGTTCCGCCGGAGCGCCCTCGGCGGTCGACCGGTACGCCCGAGCGCCGTCGGCGGTCGCCGCTGAAGCGGGCTCCCACTGGGCTCCGAGAAACGCGGCTAGGCCTCGGCCGCGTCGATGAAGCGGGCGGCGTGCTCCGAGGCGCGGCGGTCGCGTTCGGCCTCGAGGCCGGCGAAGTCGAAGAGCGCCGGATCCATGAGATGGGAGGGCACCACGTTGCCCAGCGCGCGGGCGACCTTCTCCACGCGACCGGGATGCTGACGCTCCCACTCGGCGAGCATGCGCTTGATGACCTTGCGCTCGAGGTTCTCCTGACTGCCGCAGAGGTCGCAGGGAATGATCGGGAAGTCGCGGTGCTCGGCCCAGCGCGCGATGTCCTTCTCGCGGCAGTAGGCGAGCGGACGGATCACCACGTTGCGGCCGTCGTCGGAGAGGAGCTTCGGCGGCATGGCCTTGAGCGTCGAACCGTGGAAGAGATTCAGGAACAGGGTCTCGACGATGTCGTCGAGATGGTGGCCGAGCGCGATCTTGGTCGCGCCGATGCGACGAGCGAAGCCGTAGAGGGTCCCGCGGCGCAGCCGCGAGCACACGGGGCAGAAGGTCTTGCCCTCCGGGGTGAGCTCCTTGACGACGCTGTAGGTGTCCTTCTCCACCACGTGCCACTCGATCCCGAGGCCTTCGAGATAGGCGGGCAGCACGTCGGCAGGGAAGTTCGGCTGCTTCTGGTCGAGGTTCACGGCCACGAGCTCGAAGCGCACGGGGGCGTTGCGCTGAAGGCTCAGGAGCATGTCCAGCAGCGTGTAGGAGTCCTTGCCGCCGGAGAGACAGACCATGATCCGGTCGCCGTCCTCGATCATCCCGAAATCGACGACGGCCTGTCCCGTCTGGCGGCGCAGGCGCTTCTGGAGCTTGGCGAGTTCGTAGCGTTCGTCGGTGGCCATGGCCGGATCCGCTGCGGGTTCCCCGGAGGCGCCGGTTTGTACCGGATCGGTCCGCGGATGTACAACCACGCGAGACCGATCCCGACCGGAGGAACCGCATGCCGTCCCGTCCCCTCGCGCTTCTGCTCGCCTGCCTGGTCGGCGCGTCCGCCTGCGACGCGGCGCCGTCCGCGGCCGGGCCGTCGTCCAGCGGCGAGGAAGGAATGCGCGTGGCCCCGAACGGCGCCGTGGTTCTCCAGTACCACTTCGTCGCCGAGGACACC
>JAZBPF010000372.1:0-2282 GCA_036351515.1 Pseudomonadales bacterium
AGTTCGAGGAGGCGGAACTCGGCGGCGTTGAGGTGGGCGCAGAGTTCGGTGAGGGCGTCGTCGAGCTGCTCGTGGGAGAGGGTGGCGGGGGCTTCGTGGAGGAGGGAGGGGGAAAGCATGGGGTGGTCCGGAACTGTATACGTGCACAGTTCAGGTTAGCGGGTCGGTGGGTGGGGTCAAGGAGGGGTCAATACCGATGGGTCATGAGAATGGGGAAGCTCATGACTTCGATGGCTGCTCTGCGAAGTCGCGGCTGAAGCGGGCTCCCACAGTGGGGTGTCGACGGCCTCGTTGTGGGAGCCGGCTTCAGCGGCGACGACCGACGGACCGCTAGGCCCCCAGCGCATCCAGCCCCGCGGCGACCTTCGACCAGTCCTCGATCGCGTCCTCGTGGCCGTGGACGAGCTGCACGGCGATCTCGCCGTAGCCCGCTTCGCCGAGGGCACCGAGGCGCTCGACGAGGCGGTCGCGCGTGTCCGTGAAGGTGAAGTGGCGGATCAGCTCCGGCGTCATCAGCCCGAGCTCCTCCTCCCGCAGGAACATGAGATGCCCGCGGTGGTTCTCGAGCCAGGGAGCCTCGGGGTCGTAGCCGGCGTGGATCTTCCGGTAGGCCTCGACCGCGTCGGCGAGGAAGTCGGGCACGTGGCCGTGCAGGCTTCCGGCGGCGCTCGTCTCGACGAGGTTGTGAAGCATGACCGCCACATAGGGGCCGGCCTGGGCGACCGCCCGCGGGGCGTCGAAGGGCTCGCCGGGCTCGAGCACGGCGCCGAGGAGGAAGAGCGTGGCCTCGGCGGCATCCGGGTCGCGACCGGCCTCCACGCAGGCGGCGCGCCAGTCCTCGAGATCGCGGAGCGCTCCGGCGTCGCTGCCCGTGAAGTTCAGCCACCCGCCGCCCAGCTTCGCGGCGCTGCGACGCGACTTCGGGCCCATTGCGGAGACGTGGAGCGGGACCGGATCGCCGAGGTGAATCAGCCCGAGCTCGGGGTTGAGGAAGCGCATGCGGCGCGGCGCCCCCTCGATCACCACGTCGACGGTCTCCCCCGCCAGGAGCCCCTGCACCTCGAGGACGTAGCGCTCGAGCTCCGCCAGGCGGATCGCGCCCATGCCCATGGTCCGGCGGCCCGTGAAGCCGGTGCCGACGCCGAAGTCGATGCGCCCGGGGGCGAGCCGGTTCAGGGTCGCGAAGCCGTTGGCGGCGACCGGCGCGATGCGGTTCGAGGGGATGAGCACGCCCGTGCCGAGGCGGATCCGCTCCGTGCGTTCGGCGGCCAGGGCCATCCCCACGAAGACGTCCGGATTGAGGAGCTGCGTGTCGTAGAACCAGGCGCGGTGGAAACCGAGCGCCTCCGCCCTGCCCACGGGGCGCCACGACTCGGTGCTGGTCGCGAGCGCGACGGCGAAGTCCATGGGCGATCGCGTCGCGGGTTCAGGCAGCGGGCTTGCGGAGCTTCAGCACGAAGCGGTCCGTGTTGCCGCGCAGGCCCTCGGCGAAGACGCCCTGCGTGTGGTCGTCCTCGGCGGAGGCGAGCACGTCACTCTCCCCGACGATCTCGAAGCCGGCGGCACGGGCGGCGTCGACGACCTTCGCCTTCTCGATGCGGTGGAGCGCGGCGTTGTCCGCCTCGGGCACACCGACATGGTCCACGATCCCGAAGATGCCGCCCGGCTCCAGCACCGACTTCACGGCTTCCAGCATGGCGACGGCGGCATCGCGCCCGGCGCTGTTGTAGACGTCGTGGAAGTTCAGCGCACTGAGCGCGACGTCGTAGGTGCCCTCGGCCGGATCCAGCTCGTCGAAGTTCCGGTCGAGACGGCGGACGTTCGGCAGCCGGTCCCCCTCGAGGCGGGCCGCGAGGGCCTTGTCGTTGGCGCCGTCGCGGAACGCGAGCATGAAGTCCGGGTTCTGCGCGGCGACGGTGCCCGCGGGACCGACGGCGAAGGACAGGACCTCCGTGTACCAGCCGCTCGCGGCCATGACGTCGACCACGTCCATGCCCTCCTCCAGCCCCAGGAACGCGAGGACCTCCGCGGGGCGACGGTCGGCATCGCGGGCCCGATCCTCCTCGGAGCGGGCCTCCGTGGCGATGCGCTCGGCGAGGGACGCGGAGGCCGCGAAGGCACCGGGCGCGAGCAGCGCCGCGGCGAGCGTGGAATAGAGCACGGACCGGAAGCGATAGGCGTGCAGGATCATGACGGTCTCCCAAGCGTCGGGCAGGGGCGTGACGCACCCTGCGTCCCGGAGACGGCACGACGAACCGACGCCGTGCCGGTCGTGCGTCCGG
>JAZBPF010000373.1:0-5893 GCA_036351515.1 Pseudomonadales bacterium
GAAGGAGAGCCGGCTCGCCCCGAGCGCCGCCAGCACGACGAGCAGGAGCGAGACGAGCAGCGTGGCCCGGGGACGGACGATCCCGATCTCCGCCACGTTCGTCGCCAAGCGCTGCCCTCGTCCGCGGAAAGCCGCGCATGATTGCACGGGTGCGGGCGCCCGACATTGATGTCGTCGTGCCATCACGGCGGGGCGGGAACGCCCCGGCCAATCCAGCTATCCTCCGGGGTCGTCGGTGCCCCGGTCCTCCACGCCGGTGCCCTCGCGCACCAGATCAAGGGGCGGACCCGCGATCCGCACCGTCCGCGGAAGCAGCACGGAGCTCGAGCGCGATGACGGACGACGACTCCATCTCGAACTCCAGGACCGCGGAGAAGTTCGTGGTCCGGCTTCCTCAGGGGATGCGTCGGCGCATCGCCGAGGTGGCGCGGCTGTACCGTCGGAGCATGAACTCCGAGATCGTCGCCCGTCTCGAGCACTCCCTGGAGCAGGAGGCGTCGGCGCTCGACCCGCCGCACCCGGGCGTGAACGAACCCGTGGCGGGGGAGGACGTCGGCCTCGCCGAGGAGGCCGCTCCCGAGGATCAGGAGCGGCGTCTGCTCGCCCTCTTCCGCGCCCTGCCGCCGGAGCGGCGCCGGGCGCTCCTGCTCCTGCTCGACTGACGGCCATGCAGTACGCCTCGCCGAACGCGCTCACGGGAGATCTCGCGCGGACCTTCTGGCGCTTCGTGAGCTGGTTCCGGACGGCGCTCGAGGAGAGCCTGCGCTACTCCCGGGACAACATCGCCGCGATCGCGGCCGTCGGATTCTTCAGCTTTCCGCTCTACTACCTCATCTGGCTGCAGCTCTTTCCCCAGGACTACGAGAACCTGCCGCTCCGGCTCCTGGGTTCGGCCCTCTGTCTGCCGTTCATGCTCGCGCGCTTCTGGCCGGCGCCCGCGCGCCGGGCCATGCCCGCCCTGTTCTGGCTCGGCATCACCTACTGCCTGCCCTTCTTCTTCCAGTTCATGCTGCTCAAGAACGCGGTGTACGCCCACGAGGCCGGCGAGACCGCCTTCATGTGGCAGATGAGCAACGTCGTCGCGCTCGTGCTCCTCGTCATGCTCCTCGACGAGGGCGTGCTCCTCGCCCTGACCATGGTGCTCGCGACGGCGGCCGCCTGGGGGGCGTTCCTGCTCACGACGGAGGCGATCCCGACCGCGGCGATCGTCGAGAACTACCTCGCCGCCATGCCCGTGTACCTGTTCATCCTCGTGGGCGGAAGCATCTACAACCACCACCGGGACGCGGTGCAGAAGGAGATGCTGCGCGCCGTCTCCTCCGTGGGCAGCAACATCGCCCACGAGCTGCGCACGCCGCTCCTCGGCATCAAGTCCGACGCGCGCGCGCTCGAACGCTATCTGCCGCGGCTGCTGCAGGGCTACGAACTCGCCGAGGAGGCCGGACTCGACGTGCCGCCGATCCGCCGCGCTCGCCTCTCCGCTCTCGGTCGCTCCCTGGAGCGGATCGAACGGGAGACCGACTTCGCGAACACCGTGATCGACATGCTCCTGATCAACTCCGGCAGTTCCGGCGTGGTGCAGGCCGAGTTCCGCTCCACCTCCGTCCGGGCCGCGGTCGAGCAGGCGCTCGAGCGCTACCCCTTCGGCTCGCCGGAGGAGCGGGGCCGGGTCCAGTTCATCGAGGGCCACGACTTCACGTTCCGGGGCTCCGACGTGCTCCTCGTGCACGTGCTCTTCAACCTGCTGAAGAACGCGCTCTACCACGTCGCCGAGGCGGGCAAGGGCGAGATCTTCGTCTGGACCGAGCCGAACGCGGTGGGCGAGAACCGGCTGTACTTCATGGACACGGGCACGGGCATCCACCCGAGCGTGCTGCCGCGCATCTTCGACCGCTTCTACTCCTCCATGAGTCGCGGGCGGGGCTCGGGCATCGGACTGTCCTTCTGCCGCATGGTGATGGAAGGCTTCGGCGGCTCCATCGAGTGCGAGTCCGTGCACGGCGAGTTCACGCGATTCATCCTCAGCTTCCCGAAGGACGAGCGCCCATGAACCGATCCGCTGCCCTCTTCCCCTACCACTTCCCCACCACGGTGGTGCTCGTGGACGACAACCCGCGGTTCCTCGAGAGCCTCGTGCTCGAACTGCCGGAGCAGCTCGCGACCCGGACCTTCACGGTCGCGGAGGAGGCGCTCTCCGTCGTGAACGCGCCGCCCCGGACGCCCCCCCTCTACCGGCGCCTGTTCAGCCATCACCGGGCCCGCCCGCGGGATCCGGCGGACGCCCAGCTGATCCACCTGGACCTGTCGCTCATCGAGCGGGAGATCAGCAATCCGGACCGGTTCCGCGCCGTGTCCGTGGTCGTCGTGGACTACGACATGCCGGGCCTGGACGGCCTCGAGTTCTGCCGGCGCGTCGAGGACCCGCACGTGCGCAAGATCCTGTTCACGGGCGTGGCGGACGAGAAGGTGGCGGTCGCCGCCTTCAACGACGGACTCATCGATCGCTTCATCATCAAGAGCGACACGAACGCGCTGGCACGGCTCCGCGAGGCCATCGCGGCCCTCCAGGACCGCTACTTCGCGGCGATCTCCGAGACGCTGCGCTCGACCCTCATGCTCAATCCGCCGCCGTTCCTCGCCGACCCGGCCTTCGAACGCTTCTTCGCGGAGCTGCGGCAGCGCCGGAGCTTCGTGGAGTACTACCTGGTGGCCGATCCGCCGGGCTTCCTGCTCCTGGACGATCACGGCGGCCTGGCCCGGCTCGTGGTCACGGACGACGCCGGCGTGGACGCGCAGCTCGCCTTCGCGCGGGAGCGCGGCGCGCCGGCCTCGGTCCTCGAGGACCTCGCGGCGCGCCGGCGCATCGGCTGGTTCTACCAGGACACGGAGGCGTGGCTCGACGCGGACGACCTCGACTGGGACGAGTTCCTGGCCCCCGCCTCGCGCCTGGAGGGCGCGCGCACCTGGTACTGGATCCTCGACACGGATCCCCCCGTGGACATCGACTTCGAAGCCGAGACGTCCAACTACCAGGCCTATCTCGCCCGCGTCGACGCCGAACGCCACGCGGCCTGAGCGCGGCGTTCGGCGTCGCCCTCACGCCGCCGGCACGGCCTCGCCGTCGGGCGCCGTCCGCCCGTCCGCCTGCGCACGAGCCCTCGCCGCCCGCGCGTCGATCTCCTCGATCGCCGCCACGTAGTCGTGCTGGTTCGTGCCCATGAGCCGGTCCCAGAGATTGAAGTAGAGCATGAAGTGCCCCCTGGCCCGGGTGTGGTGCAGGTTGTGGTGCGTGCTCGTGATGAACCAGCGCGCCACGGAGGGCCGGTAGAACTCGTAGCCGAGGTGACTGATCACGTTCAGCACCGTGAGCACGACCACGTAGAGGCCGAGGGCGAGGGGATGGATCGGCACGAGGAACGCCAGCGGCGCGATCCACGCCACCTCCACGATCGCCTCCCAGGGATGGAAGGCGTAGCTCGCGAACGGGGTGGGGTTGTGGAACTCGTGGTGCAGCCGGTGCACGTGCCGGAACACGCGCGGATGGTGCATCCAGCGATGGGCCCAGTAGTAGTAGCTGTCGTGCACCACGGCGAGCACGAGGATCTGCGTCCCGAACCAGATCCAGCCGTGCTCCGCGACGTCCCAGTAGAGCGCCGTCCAGCCGAGCTGGTCGAAGGCCCAGAGGCCCGTGAGGAGCACCGTGAAGATCGCGATCGAGAGCGTCGAGAAGGCGAGTTCGCGCCGCGGCTTCGGATCCCGGAGCGGCCGCTGCTGGATCCGCCGGGGAGCGAGCGCGTCACGACCGAGGCGCCAGCAGAGCGCGTAGGCCAGCGTCGCGATCACGAGGAAGTGCCCGTAGAAGAGCGCGAAGACCAGCAGGGCGACGTCCAGGGTCTGGGGAAGCGAGAGGGTCATGGCAGGGACTCCCGGGGGTCGGATCAGCCGTTGCTGACGGCGGCGAGGGGGGCCCGCGCGGCGGCGCCGCGGGGGCGACGCGTGGAGGGCCACTCGGACAGGGCCACGGCCTCGCGGATCTCGGCACAGACCGCGATGACCCGGTCGAGCTCCGCCTGCTCGAGTTCCGAGTGCACCGTGAGGCGCACGAGGGAGCGATTCCTCGGCGTGGCCGGGGCGCAGAACACGGAACCGAAGATGCCCCGGGCCTCGAGTTCGTCGCGCAGCACGATGGTCCGCCGCTCGTGTCCGGCCTCGAGACCGAGGATCTGGGCCCGGGAGAGGGAGAGGTCGTAGCCGAGGTCCGTGAGCCCGGCGCGCAGATAGTCCGCGTTCGCGTGCAGGCGCCGGCGCCGGTCGTCCGCCTGCTCGATGAGCCGCAGCATCGCCTCCAGCCCGGCGATCTCGTGGGGCAGCAGTCCGGAGGAGAAGATCGCCGGATTCGAGTGGTACTTCAGGTACTCGGCGAGACGCGCGCTGCAGGCGACGATCCCCGCGCGGCCGGCGAAGGCCTTGGCGAGGGAGGCGGTGCGGAAGTGCACCCGCCGCGCGAGGCCCTCGCCGACCACGAGTCCTCGCCCCTGGGGTCCGTGGGTCCCGAGCGAGTGCGCCTCGTCGACGACGATGACGCAGCCGCCCCGCTCGGCCACGTCGACGAGGTCCGCGAGGGGCGCGACGCTGCCGGAGGTCGAGTACACGGAGTCGACGATCACGATCCCCGGGCCGTGCCGCCGCAGCTGGCGCTCGAGATGCTCCGGGCTGTTGTGGCGGAAGGGGACCGGCGTGGCCCCGGCGGAGCGGATCCCCTCCCAGAGGGAGGTGTGCGCGAACAGGTCGACGTAGCAGGGGGTCTCCGGCGTCGCGACGGCCTGGAGCAGGCCCGTGTTCGCGGCCCAGCCGGACTGGGTGAGCACCGTGTCCTGGGCCCGCAGCCAGCGCGCCATGGCCCGCTCGAAGCGGCCCTGGGGGCTGTCCCCGTGCAGGAACACGGCGGCCATGACCGGGCCGTCCTGCCGGCCGAGGGCGGACCGCTGGGCCTCGAGGACCTCCGGATGGCGGCCCAGGCGCAGATAATCGTTGCTGATCAGGCAGATCGCGTCCGGGCCCGGGGTGCGCCCGACCATGATGTGGCCGCCGTCGAAGGTCTCCTCGACGCGCTCGCGGTAGTAGCGATCGACGCGGGCGGCGAGGAACTCGGGTTCTGCTGCAGGTCGGGAAACGGGGCGTGCGGGCACACGCAGGACCGTCGCGTTCATGGTACGACTCCTTCGAACCGGGGAACGGGATGGAAAAGGAAGGGCCTGAGTCCGGCAGGCCCCGACTTCAGCTACTACACTTGTGCGTTTGCGCTGCGCAATGATGGCAGGACGCCACCAGCCCCCTCCGGGGGCCTCGAACGGTCGATCGAGGCGGACGAAAGGCGACGACGGGGCTTGCGCGAGCCACCGGGAATCGACCCACGAACACGAGGAGCATCGATGTCAGCGCTGGACGAGGCCGCCTTCGGGGCGGGGCTGCGGAGTTTCCTGGACGCCTCGCCGACGCCCTTCCACGCCGCACGGGGGCTCGCGGAGGCCCTGACGCAGGCCGGCTACCGGCGCCTGGAGGAGGCCGAGCCCTGGGAGGTCGGCCCACGGGAGAAGGTCTTCGTGGTGCGCAACGGCAGCTCCGTGGTGGCCGTGCGGACCGGAGCGGATCCCGCGGCGGGGCTGCGCATGGTCGGGGCCCACACGGACAGCCCGGCCCTGAAGCTCAAGCCGGAGCCGGTCCTCGCGGAGCAGGGCTACCTGCGCCTGGGCGCGGAGGTCTACGGCGGGGTACTCCTGAACCCCTGGTTCGACCGCGACCTGTCCCTCGCCGGACGGGTGCACTTCCTCGACGGGGAGGGCCGCCTGCGCTCGACGCTCGTGGACTTCGAGACGCCGATCGCCGTGATTCC
>JAZBPF010000374.1:0-5814 GCA_036351515.1 Pseudomonadales bacterium
CCGTCCACGGGGAAGCGGTAGTCGAGGGTCGGGTCGCGCACGGGCACGAAGTTCGAGTGCAGGTAGGCGATGTTGCCCGAAGCGTCGGCGAACAACGTGTTGTTCGAGGAGTTCGTGTGCGCCTCCATGATCGCGAGGTACTCGTCCAGGTTCGCCGCCTTGGTGCGCACGAAGGACTGGATCAGCGCCTTCAGGGGCTCCTCCATGAGCGCCACGGACACCCAGCGGTCGCCCTCGCCGCGCACGATCGGACCGTGGTGCGTCCGGTAGGTTGTGAAGGTGCGCTCGGCCATGCCGTCGCCGGTGCGGTAGGGCACCGTGATCTCCTTCACCGCCACCGGGCGCAGCTCGTTCCCGTAGCGGTAGAAGAGGCCCTCGTCGGTCTCGACGATCGTCTCGAGGAACTCGTCGATGTTGTCGACGCTGCTCGAGGTGTGCATCCAGCCGGCGGTCTCGTTGAAGCCCTGGTAGACGAAGAACTGGCCCCAGGTGAGGGCGCCGTAGGCGTTCAGCCCCTCCTCGCTCGTCACGTGCGCCTCGTGGCGGAAGTAGAACGAGGTGTGCGGATTGATGAGCAGGAGCGGTGCGCCGTTCTCCGTGCGATCGGCGGCGATGGCGATCCCGTTCGAGCCCCGGGGCTCGCCGGGGAGGCCGAGGGCCTCGGCCGCGCTGGCCACGGCGCGGATGCCGGAGTCGCCGAGCGAGGGCAGCGCAGCGGTCTCCGTGGGCGTCGGCGTGCCACCGTAGAAGGCGGCGAGGGCGTCCACGTCCACGCGCTCGATGTCGCCGCCGATGCTGCCCTCGCTGAAGGTGAGGGCCATCCACGGCTCGAAGCGCTCGAGCGCGGCGGGCCGCACCTCCGGATGGGTGTGCAGGAAGTAGTTGAGCCCGTCGGCCCAGGCGTCCATGAGGGCCTTCAGGAAATCCGGACTCTCCGCGTAGAGCGCCTGCATCTCCTCGGGGTCGATGAAGAGCTTCATGCGCAGGTCCCGGAAGACCGCGGCCTCGCCCTCGGCCTCGGCGAGCCGGCCCTGGGAGAAGAGGAAGTTGCGCTCGATGCGGGGGAAGTCGTCCTCGGCCTGGGCGTAGAGCAGGCCGAAGACCGCGTCGGCGTCCGTCGGCGCCGTCACGTGCGGGACGCCCCAGTCGTCCCGGACGATGGTCACGCGGCTCGCCCGCGCCTCCCAGCGCTCGACCTCCGCCGGATCCGCGGTCGCGGCGGCGGGGGCTGCCGCGGTCGGGGCAGTGGGGTTCGGCTCGGGGCCGCAGGCGGCGAGGAGGAGGACGAGGAGCGGGAGCAGGAGCCGGCGCGACGCGCGCGCCACCGACGAGTGGGTCATGGGGACCTCGGGCGACCGTGGGATCGATCCGACGGTACGTGCCCGGGGGGGGCTGAGCAAGATCGGGAGGAGGGCGGCAGGGCCGACCCGCGGCGCGCAGGAGCGCCGCGGGTCGGGCGCGTCCTCAGGCGGCCGATTCGGTGAAGGCGGCCCAGTGGCGGTGGTCGTCCTCCGGCTCCTCGAGGGCGGCGGCCGCGTGCGCGGTCTCCGCCTCTTCCTCGGCGTCGTGGCCGGCGGCCACGCGGCGCAGGGCCTCGGCGAGGTCCTGCATCTCCTCCGCGGTGGCGGCGAGCTCCTCGGCGGCGGAGGCGTTCTGCTGCGTGACGCGGTTGAGCTCGCCCATGGCCGTGTTCACCTGCCCCACGCCGGCCGACTGCTCGCCGCAGGCGGCGGCGATCTCCTGCACGAGGTCGGACGTGCGGCGGATCGAGGGCAGCATGGTCTCGAGCAGGCGCCCGGCCTTCTCGGCGAGGGTCACACTGTTGCGGGCCACGGAGCCGATGTCCTGCGCGGCCACCTGGCTGCGCTCGGCGAGCTTGCGCACCTCCGTCGCGACCACGGCGAAGCCCTTGCCCTGCTCCCCGGCGCGGGCCGCCTCGATGGCGGCGTTCAGGGCGAGCAGGTTCGTCTGGTAGGCGATGTCGTCGATGATCTCGATCTTCTCGGCGATCGTGTGCATGGCGCTCACGGTCTCGCGCACGGCCTCCCCGCCTTCCTCCGCCTCGCGGGCGGCCTTCGTGGCCATGTCGTCCGTGGTGCGGGCGTTGTCGGCGTTCTGGTCGATGGAGGCGCTCATCTCCTCGAGGGACGCGGAGGTCTCCTCCACGCTCGCGGCCTGCTCGGAGGTGGTCGAGGAGATGGCCTGGGCGGCGTCGCTGATCCGTGCGTTGAAGGCCAGCAGGTTCTCCACCGTGTGCCGGACCTCCTCGAGGATCTCCGCCTGCTGCTCCGCCATCGCCCGGGATTCCTCGACCAGACCCTGGGAGCGCAGGTACTCGGACGCGAGGCGCGTGGCCATGTAGGCGACGATCGCGGTCTCCACGACCACGTAGGCGGCGTGCACGAGCACGATGCCGAAGCCCGTCATGCGGTCGAAGACCCAGACGCCGTAGCCCCACTCCTGCAGGAAGTTGAAGGACAGGTGGTGCACGGCGATCACCGCCGCGGCGACGACGACGGGCCGCCAGTCGCGGTAGAAGAGCAGGATCGCGAGCAGGGCGAAGATGCCGAAGTGCAGCTCGATCATGCCGTGGCCCTGATGGATGTGCAGGGCGCACATGATCATGAAGGCCGCGCCCACGAAGAGCCGCGTCAGCAGGGAGCCGGGCTGGGTCTTCACGAGGAAGGCCGTCACGGCCATGGTCGGCACGCCGATGGTCAGCGCCTCGAACCAGGTGCCGTACCAGGGGGCGAGCCCGAGGCTCACGACCGTGAGCAGCCCCATGACCAGCAGCATCAGCCGGTCGCTCTCCCGCCAGAGATCCGTCAGGACCCGGGCGTCTTCCGCGTTCATGGTCAGTTTCATGAAAACCTCGCTCGTGCGTCCGCGGTGCGCGGGGTCGGGTTCAGAGGGTCGTGGTGCCGCCGTCCGTGGCACACAGGCAGCCCACTCCGAGCGGGCTCGTCGGTCCCCGGGGTGTCCCCGAGAGCAGGGCGTCGAGGGTCTCTTCCACCGGGCCTTCGCCGCCGTCCTGCAGACAGCTGCCGTCGTTCGAGTAGGGCCCCGCGTAGCGCACGGTGCCGTCGGCATCGATGATCACGGCCGCCGGCGTGGCCGGCATCGCGCGCCAGAGCGCCGCGCCTGCCGGGTCGTGCTCGGAAACCGTGACGAAGCGCACGTTCCGCGCCGCGAAGGCCGCCTCGATGCGCGCCCGGTGCGGGGCCGTGCGTCGGGTGCAGCGACAGTCCGCGGCGCCGAGGTGCAGCACCGTCGTCCGGCCGTCCGGGACGAAACCCGGCAGGGCGCCGACGGCGGCCGCGACCGCGTCGCGCTCGAACACGAAGGCGGCCCAGGGATCGGCCGGGTCGGCCGACCAGGACGCGCGGGCGCCTGGACCCACCTGCCAGAGCAGGGTGGCCGCCGTGACGAGCCAGACTCCCGCCACCCAGCGCGCCGTGCGCGGGTCGTGGAGCCAGGCCGAGAGTGATCGACCGTGCCGCATCGCCGCCCTCTCCGGGGCCGGTCCCTTTTGCCCTGCAGCAAGGTGCAGGGGCCGTCCTGGAACCGATATCGGCAGCGATTCGGGAGCCTTGAGGGGGCGGAGCCCGCGCCGGGCGCGGGCTCCGGGGAGCTCAGAGGATCTTGCCGGGATTGAGGATGCCCTCGGGGTCGAGGGCCTGCTTCACGGCCCGCATCACGGCCTGCTCGGCCTCGCTCCGGCTCACGGCGAGCCAGGGCTTCTTCTCGAGACCGATGCCGTGCTCCGCCGAGACGGAGCCGCCGCGCGGGGCGAGGGCCCCGTAGACGATGGCCTCCACCGCCTGGCGGGTCTCCGGTTCCCGGTCCCCTGGACCCACGATCAGGTGGATGTTGCCGTCCCCGAGATGGCCGAAGACGAAGTTCACGACCTCCCCGAAGCGCTCGCCGAGGCGGGCGTTCACCTCCTCCACGTAGGCCGGGACCGCGGGGATCGGCAGGCTCACGTCGAAGGTCTGGACCGGCGCGTGGCGGCGCACCTGGCCGACGTCGTCGCGCATGGCCCAGAGACGGGCCCGGTCCGCGGCGCTGGTGGCGACGGCGGCGTCGACCACGAGGCCGTCCTCCAGGGCCCGGGCCAGGACCGTCTGGAAGCGCTCGGCGTCCGCCGCCTCGTCGCCGCCGAGGGCCTCGATCAGCACGTAGAAGGCGCTGCGCGTGGCGAAGGGCGGGCGGTTCTCCGCGGGCGGGGTGGTGATCAGCCGGTAGAAGTCGTCCCAGAGCACCTCGAAGGCGGAGAGCATGCCGCCGAGCTCCGCGTCCACGCGGGCGAGGAGCGCCGTGACCCGGTCGAAGTCCGGCACCGCCACGAAGGCCACGTTCTCGCTCCGCGGCTTCTGGCGCAGCCGCAGCACGGCGCGGGTGACGACGCCGAGGGTGCCCTCGCTGCCCACGAAGAGCTGCTTCAGGTCGTAGCCCGTGTTGTTCTTGAGCATCGGGTGGAGCGAGGAGACCACGGTGCCGTCGGCGAGCACCGCCTCGAGCCCGAGGACGTTCTCGCGCATCATCCCGTAGCGGATCACCCGGTTGCCGCCGGCGTTGGTGGCGATGTTGCCGCCGATGGTGGCCGACCCCCGGGCGCCGAGATCCAGCGGGAAGAGCAGGTCGTGCTCGTCGGCGGCCTCCTGGACGCGCTGGAGCGGCACCCCGGCCTGGACGGTCATGGTGCGGTTCACGGGATCGACGGCCTCGATCGCGTGCATGCGTTCGAGGGACAGGGCGAGGGTGCGCTCGTTCGTGTCGGCGCCGTGGACCAGGCCCGTGAGCCCGCCCTGGGGCACCACGGGCTGGCGGTGCGCGTGACAGATGCGCAGCGCCGTGGACACCTCCTCCGTGGACGCCGGCCGGAGCACCGCCAGGGCCGGCGTGCGACGGGCGCCGCCGAGCCAGTCCGGCGCGCCGCCTCCCGTTTCCCCCTCCAGCACCGCGCGATCCCCGAGGGCCTCGCGCAGCGCGCTCACCACGTCTCCCATGCTCGCTCTCCCACCGTCTTGCGCCCCGGCGCATGCAAGCACCGGCGCGCCGTCGCGGCAAGCGTCAGGCCGCGCGGCCGCCGGGCGGGCCCAGGGGGCGGACGAGGACGAGGAGCGCGGGCAGCAGCGTGAGGTTCGCGAGGAGCGCGAGGGCCATGGACAGGGCCGTGAGCGTGCCGAAGTAGATGGTCGGGTTGAAGTTGGAGAGGGACAGCACGGAGAAGCCGGCGATCACGGTCAGCGACGTGTAGTACATGGCGTGGCCGATGGAGCCGTGGCTCGCGTGCAGGGCGGCCCGGTAGTCGGGGGCCTTCGCGAGCTCCTGCCGGAAGCGGTGCACGTAGTGGATCGTGTCGTCCACGCCGATGCCGATGACGATCGCCGCGATGGTGATGGTCATGAGATCCAGGGGCAGCCCCGCGAGCCCCATGATGCCGAGCACGAGCGCCGCCGCGAGGGCATTGGGGACCAGCGCCAGCACCCCGAGCACCGGTGAGCGGAACAGCACCACGAAGGTGAGCAGGATGCCCGCCGCCACCCAGAGCACGGTCGTGGTCTGGGAGGCGAAGAGCGACTGCAGCATGTTGTTCATGAGCACCATCATGCCCGTGAGCTCCACCCGTTCCGGCTCGATGCCGAGGCGCTGCGGGAGCTCCCGGGAGACGCGCTCGAGGAAGGCGTCGCGCTGGAGCGTGCGGTCCGACTCGATCATGCGCACGGAGAGGCGCGCCTGGTTCGCGTCCGGCGCCGCGTAGGGGCGCAGGAGGGACTCCCGGAACTGCTCCGGGACCGCCCCGATCACGAA
>JAZBPF010000375.1:0-2222 GCA_036351515.1 Pseudomonadales bacterium
ACGGCACCGTCGAGGGCGACGGCGACGGTCTCCGCCACGTCCGCGGTACTGGCGCCGGAGAGCGCCGCCTTCTCGCGATCGACCTCGAAGACCAGGCGCGTCTGCGGCGCGCGCAGGCTCGCGTCCACGTCGACGACGCCGGGCTCGGTCCGGAAACGCTCCATGGCGGCGAGGGCGCCGGCGCGGAGCGCCGCCGCGTCGGTGGTGGCCTCGCCGTGGAGCTCGAGGACGACGGTCGCCCGGACGGGAGGCCCGGGGGGTACCTCGACGAGCTGGATCGTGGCGCCGGTCTCCGCGGCGATCGCTTCCAGCGCCGGACGCAGGCGCAGCGCCAGCGCGTGGGACTGGTCGGCGCGGCGGTCCTTCGGCGCGAGGGTGACCCGCAGGTCCGCCTGGTGCGGCGCGCCGCGGAGGTAGTACTGGCGGATCAGGCCGTTGAAGTCCACGGGGGAGGCCATGCCCGAGAAGCCGGCCACGGCCTCCACCTCCCCGACGGACGCGAGCTGGCGCGCGAAGCGGCGGGCGACCGCGTCCGTGCGCTCGATGCTCGTGCCCTCGGGCAGGTCGATCACGAGCTGCAGCTCGTTCTTGTTGTCGTAGGGCAGGAGCTTGAGCGGCACGAGGCGCAGCGCGGGCAGCACGCAGGCGAGGAGGAACAGCAGCGCGACCACGACGAGGAAGAGCCCCGCCCGGCGCCGGGAGGCGAGGAGCGGTCCCACGACCGCGCCGTAGAGGCGGCGGATGCGTGCGAGCTGCGTGTCCTCCTCCACCGGCGCCGTACCGGGCGCCACGAGGCGCCGGGCGAGCCAGGGCGTGATCAGGAAGGTGACGAAGGTGCTCACGATCACCGTCACCGGAACGTTGAAGGCCATGGGCGCCATGTAGGGCCCCATCATCCCGGTGATGAAGGACATGGGCAGGAAGGCGAGGACGATGGCGATCGTCGACATCACGAGGGGTGCGCGGATCTGCCAGACGGCGCGGGCGATGCGCTCCTCCGGCGACGCGTCGCCGGCCATGAGCAGGTGCCGGTCGATGTTGTCGATGCCCGTGATCGGATCGTCCACGAGGAGACCGATGGCGAGGATCAGGGCGAAGAGGGTCACGCGGTTGATGGTGTAGCCGGCCCAGAGGTCGAGGCCGAGGGTCACGCCGTAGCAGACGGGCACGGCGAGGGCGACCACGGCGGCGGCGCGCCAGCCGAGGGTGACGCCGACGAAGACCACCACCGTGAGCACGGCGATCCCGAGGCTGGCGACGAGTTCGCCGATCTTCTCGTTCGCCGTGCGGCCGTAGTCGCGGAGCAGCTCCACGTGCACGCCCGGCGGGAAGAAGGTCTCCTGCATGGCCGCGAGTTCGGTGCGCACGGCCTCGGCGACGGTGACGGCGTTGGCGCCGCGCTGCTTGGCGACGGCGACGGACACCGCGGGGCGCGTCTCCGCGAGGTCGGCGTGGAGCGGGTGGGCGGGGCCGAAGCGGACCCAGCCGTAGCGCTCGGGCTCCGCGGGCCCGTCCTCGATGCGGGCGACCTCCCCGAGGCGCACGGGCACGCCGTCGACCACGTTCACGACCAGGCCCGCGAGCTCCTCGGCGCTGCGGAGCATGGCGCCGGCCTCGACCACGAGCACCTCGTCGCGCCGGTCCACGCTGCCGGCGGGCAGCAGGCGGCTCGAGGCGCCGATGGCGCGGGTGACGGCGAGGAGCGTGACCTGCCGCGCCGTGAGCGCCTCCGGGTCCACCTCCACCCGCCATTCGCGGGGCCGGCCGCCGATCACGTCGATGCGGTTCGTGTCCTCGATGCGCTGGAGCCGGAGCGCGACCTCCTGGGCGAGGCGGTGCAGGCCGTGATCGTCGAGGCGCGCGGGGTCCTCGCTCCAGAGCGTCGCCACGACGATCGGAACGTCGTCGATCTCGATGGGCTTAACGACCCAGTCGTGGACGAGCGCCGGGATCCGGTCCGTGTGCGAGAAGAGCTGGTTGTAGAGGCGCACGAGGGCGCCCTCGCGGTCCTCGCCCACGTGGAAGCGCACGGTGACCACGGCGCGGCCGTAGTCGGCGGTGGCGTAGACGTGCTCCACGCCGGGGATCTGCGCCAGGAGCTTCTCCAGCGGCGTGGCGACCTGCCGCTCCACCTGCCGCGGCGTCAGGCCCGGGGCCGTGACCACCACGTCCGCCGCGGGCACGACGATCTGCGGCTCCTCCTCCCGCGGCGTGAGCCACAG
>JAZBPF010000376.1:0-3548 GCA_036351515.1 Pseudomonadales bacterium
CGCGTCGCCGATGGAGTGGATCGCGACGGGCAGGCCGGCGGCGGCGAGGCGCCGGACCCGCGCCGCGAGCACGTCGGGCTCGACGATGTACTCCCCGCGCCAGCCGGGCCGGTCCGCGTAGTCCTCCAGCAGCACGGCCGTGTGCGCCGAGAGGACGCCGTCGTTCATGAGCTTCACGAAGCCGAGGGCGAGGAGCGGACCATGCTCCTCCTCGCGGCCGGTGGCCGCCACGCGCTCGGCCACCGCTCCCTGGCGGTCGACGATCGCCCCGATGGCCTCGGGATCCTCCGCCGGATCCCCGTCGGGTCCCCACTGGCCGTACCAGATGCGCAGGGTCGCATCGCCCGCCTCCACGAGATGGAGGTAGTCCTCGAGGCCGCCCATCTGGTGCAGCCCCGTCACGCCGAGGCGGTTGGCGTAGCGCTGCATGGCGGCCAGGCCCTCGCGGCGCTGGGCGTCCGTGCGCTCCGGGATGGCGCTGCGGACCACGCCCATGGCGCCCTCGAGGAGGATGCCGAGCGGCTCCCCCGCGTCGTCGAGGACGATCTCGCCGCCGGCGGGCACCGGCGTCTGCGCCGTGACCCCTGCGACCTCGAGCGCCCGGCTGTTCACCCAGGCGTAGTGGCCGTCGATGTGCGTGAGGAACACGGGGCGGTCGGGCACCACGCCGTCGAGCATGCGGCGCGTCGGGAAGGCGCCGTCCGAGAGCGTGTGGTCCCAGCCCCCGCCGGTGATCCACTCGCCGGCGGGCATGCGGTCGTCGGCCTCGGCCAGGCGCCGCAGCCACTCGTCCTTGTCGGCGACGTAGGCGAGATCGACCCCGGCCACCGGGCGCGAGTTGCCGCTGACGTGCGCGTGCGCGTCGAAGAAGCCCGGCGTCACGGTGCGACCCCCGGCGTCGAGGATCCGCGTGTCCTCCCCCGCGAGTGCGCGCACGGTCTCGTCGTCGCCGACGGCCGTGAAGCGCCCGTCCTCCACGGCGAAGGCGCTCGCGCGCGGCAGCTTCGGATCCACTGTGCGCACGTCGGCGCCGAGGACGACGAGGTCGGGGGCGGCCAGGGACGGCCCCGCCGCGAGAAGGCTCGCACCGGCGAGCGCGCGCAGCATGCGGAGTGCGTTGCGGACCATGGAGGCTTCTCCCCCTTCCCGGCGATCGTCGTGCCAGCCTAGCGGGGCCGACGATCGGGGGACAGCGGCGATGGGGGGCCGATCACGCTCCCACCAGTCGCAGTGGCGCGACCATTGTGGGAGCAGGCTTCAGCCGCGACAGCAACGCCAGACCGTTGTCGTCGCCCGGCCCGCCGGAGCGGCTGAAGCGGGCTCCCACAGGGCACGGTGGCACAGCGACTGTGGGAGCAGGCTTTCGCCGCGACCGCAGCGCCAGACCGTTGTCGTCGCCGCTGAAGCTGGCTCACACAGAGCACGGTGGCACAGCAACTGTGGGAGCAGGCTTCAGCCGCGACAGTAACGCCAGACCGTTGTCGTCGCCGCTGAAGCTGGCTCCCACAAGGCGCGGTGGCACGACGACTGTGGGAGCAGGCTTCAGCCGCGACCGCGGCGCCCGACCGGCGTCGTCAAACGACGCGGGACTCGTGGCCCTGCCAGTACGGGGCGCGGAGCTGACGCTTGAGGATCTTGCCGGTGCCCGTGCGCGGGATCTCGTCGACGAACTTCACGGAGCGCGGGACCTTGTAGCCGGCGAGGTGCTCGCGCGCGTAGGCGCGGAGCGCCTCGGCGTCGAGGTCGGCTCCGGCGCGGAGCACCACCTCCGCGTGCACCTGCTCGCCCCACTCCTCGTTCGGGATGCCGAAGACGGCCACGTCGACGACGTCCGGATGGTGCTCGAGCGCCGCCTCTATCTCCGCCGGATAGATGTTCACGCCGCCGGAGATGATCATGTCCTTCTTGCGGTCGCAGATGTAGTAGAAGCCGTCCTCGTCGAAGTAGGCGATGTCGCCCACGGTCTGCCAGCCGTCGCGGCGGTCCGCCTCGAACTTCTCCTGCGCCTTGTGGTAGGTCGAGAACACGCTCGCGCTGCGGACGTAGAGCTCGCCCTCGACGCGCGGCTCCGTGACGACGTTGCCCTCGTCGTCGTAGAGGCGGATCTCCACGCCGGGCGCCGGCTGGCCGCAGGACCCCTTCTTCTCGCGCTGGTACTCGGGGCGCAGGATCGTGTTCACGCCGAGCTCGGTGGAGCCGTAGACCTCGAAGAGCGAGTGCTCGGGGAAGCGGTCGAGGTAGGACAGCTTGAGCGCATAGGACCAGGGCGCCGCGTTGGCGATCATCACGCGCATGGAGCTGCGGTCGTAGCGCGCGAGCACGTCGTCCGGGAGGTTGCAGACCATGCGGATCGGCGCCGGCGCCGCGAAGGTGCTCGAGCAGCGGTGGCGGTCGAGGAGCCGGAGCCAGTCCTCAGGGTCGAACTTCTTCTGCAGCACCACGGTCTGGCCGAGCATCTGCCCGACCATCATGAAACCGCTCGGACCCGAGTGGTACAGGGGGCCCGTGGTCAGGTACACGTCGTCGGGCCGGACCCCGTAGAACTCGATCATGCGCGCGGTCTGAGCGGGGTCGCCGGGCCCCTGGCGCACGGCACCCTTCGGTTTCCCGGTGGTGCCGGAGGTGTAGATCATGGTGCCCGCGGCCCCGCCGGCGTTGCCTCCCTCGAGCTCACCGGGATCCGCCGCGGCGAGGAGCGGCATGGCGTCGCGCTGGCCGTCGGGGACCGCGACGCCGGCCCGATCCGCGTCGAAGACGAGTACCTCCCGCAGCTGCGGCGTCTCCGGGCGGATCTTCACGAAGAGCTCCGCGAATTCCGCGTCCACGAAGGCCGCCACGGCGTCCGAGTTGTCGACGACGTAGGCCGCCTCCTCGGGCGTGAGGCGGTAGTTCAGGGGGACGGCGACGACCCCGATCTTCCGCGCCGCGTGCATGATCGCGACGATCCAGGGCGAGTTCTGCCCGCACCAGATGACCCGGTTCCCGGCCTGCACGCCGTGGTCCCGCAGCACGCGCCCCACCCGGTTCGCGTTCGCCTCGAACTCGGCGAAGGTCCAGCTGCGGACCCGCCCGTCCGGCAGATCCTCGATGACGGCGGTCTTGTCGGGCTGTGCCTCGGCCAGCTGCGTGAGCAGGTCTCGTGTCGCTTCGGTCATGGTGTCCCCTCCCCGGGAAGAGCCCCGATCCTAGGCTGCGGGCGAGGCCACGCCAACCGGTTCCGCGCGGGTCGGGGGGCGGCGGCGAGGCCATGCGCTGTCGTCGCGACTGAAGTCGGCTCCCACGAAGGCCGCGCCACGCCGCACTGTGGAAGCCGGCTTCAGCCGCGACGAAGATGCCGGGCGCTCCCGTCGCGGCTGAAGCCGGCTCCCACGGGGCATGGCGGCGCGGCCCGCTGTGGGAAGGCGACGCAGTCGCCGATGGTAGAGGCAGAGACGACGACGCCGGCGCGAGGGCCGGCGTCGTGGGGTCGGGACCGCGGCGGGCTCAGCCGCCGAAGTCGTCGAGGAGGATGTTCTCGGGCTCGACGCCGAGGTCGTCGAGCATCTTCA
>JAZBPF010000377.1:0-8315 GCA_036351515.1 Pseudomonadales bacterium
CTGTCCCCCACCTGCACCGACGCCGCCACCGGCGTGCGCCGGCGCAGGGGCACGGGCTCGAGATGCGCTTCGAAGCCGAGGATGCGGGCCTCCTCGACGAGCCAGGCGCCCGTGCGCCCATCGACGTCCGTGCCCGTGCGATGGACGCCGAGTGCGTCCCAGCGGCGCAGGTCCGCGGCGATCCGTTCCGGATCGACGGCATCGCCTCCGCTCACCGCGCGGCTCCGGCCGGCGGGCACCGCCGCGGCCGCGGCGACGAGGCCGCGCAGGAGCTCACGCCGGGAAGGCATCGGTGAAGCGGACGTTGCCCTTCGCGAGACCCTCCGTGACCACGTCGATGCCGCCGGAGCGGATCATCCACTCGAGGCGATGGTCGCGGTACTCGCGCTTGAACTCGCCCCGCTCGAGCATGGCGCGCACGGCGGCCATGCCGGCCCGGGCGGCTTCGCTGCCCCCCGTGGCCATGGCCGCCGCCGCGGCGGTCACCTCGGCGACGCTCGGGCGGGCGTTCACGCGCTTCATCCAGGCCGCGAGCGCCGTGCCGGGCTCCGGACCGAGACCGAAGCCGGCGGAGCCGTTGAGGTAGGGGATCACGGCGAGGTCGCCCCAGCCGAAGGTGTCGCCGTTGAACCAGGGGGCGTCGCCGAGCTGCGCCGCGAGCCAGGCCTGCCAGGCGCGGGTCTGTGCCGCGGCGGCGGCCTCGAGCTGCTCGGCGAGGGCCCCGGTCGCACGGCCGAAGTTGCGCAGCTCCGAGAGGCCCCAGGAAATGGCCTCGTAGTGGGTGTCCATGACGTCCTCGATCATGCGCACCCGTGCGCGGTCGGCGGGCGTCTCCGGGAGCAGGGGCGGATGGGGCCAGCGGTCCTCCACGTACTCGAGGATGATCGTGGAGTCGAAGACCGTGGTGCCGTCCTCGTCCACGAGGGCCGGGACCTCCCCGCGCGGATTGGCGGCCAGGAAGGCGCCGCCGCTCGCCCCGCTGCCGATGGCTTCGGGCAGGGGCGCCTCGAAGGGGATCCCCTTCTCGAGGAGGGCGATCTTCACCTTCTGGGCGTAGGGCGAGAGCGGGTGGTCGTAGACGACGACGGGCATGGGGCCTCCGGAGCGGGAAGGGCGGACGGGACGGCGCCGGGAGTGTATCGCCCGCGGCTCCGGCTCGGGGGTTCGTTACAGCTGCGCTGGCTTGCGGTTCCGCATCCGTAACATTACGATTCGTGGATCGAATCACGGAATCCCGTAATGTCCGGTCTCCGCGATCGCCCCGCCGACGTGCTGCTCGACCTCCTTCGCAGCGTGGGTCGGAAGGGCTACAGCGTGCGCTTCCTCATCGAGAGCGGCGCGCTCTTCGGCTTCACCGAGAATACGGTGCGCGTGACCCTGTCCCGACTCCTCGCGCGGGAGCTGGTGGAGAGCCCCGCCCGCGGCCGCTACCGCCTGGCGCGGCGCTCGGACACGGTGAACGCCTTCGTCGAGCGCTGGCGCGCGGGGGAGAAGCGAGTCCGTCCCTGGACCCCCGGCGACTGGCTCTTCGCCCACGCCGCGAGCCCCGCGGCCCGCGGGCGCTGGGTGCTCGACGCCCTGGGTTTCCGGGAGGCGCGACTCGGCCTCTGGGTGCGGCCGGACAACCTCGCCCCGGAGCTCGCCGGCCTGCGCGCCCTCGCCCGCGACCTCGGGCTCGGGGACGACGTGCTGCTGGTCGCGGGACGGCCGGAAGGGGATCCGGTGCCGGAAGCGTGGGTCGCCCTCTGGGATCCGCCCGTGTGGATCGCCGCGCAGCGGGAACTGACCCGGCGCCTGAAGGAGAGTGCGGCGCGGCTGCCGGGCCTGCCCACGGCGAAGGCGCGGCTCGAGAGCTTCCGCCTCGGCGGCGAGGCGATCCACTGCCTCGCGAAGGACCCGCTCCTGCCCGAGGCCCTGGCCGACCCCTCGGCGCGGCGCGCGCTGTGGGAGGAGATGCTGGCCTACGACGCCCTCGGCCGGGCGGCGTGGGCGAACCGCGAGGCGGCGGACGGGCAGCGCCTGCCCGTCCCGCAGCTCGCCGTGGAAGACGATCGGGAGTGAGGCCATGAACGTCCGTGACGTACTGACCCGGGAGGAGCTCGCCGAGCTCACGCAGCGGAGCGACGCCCGCGGCGCCTGGATCGTGCTCTGCCAGTGGCTGCAGGTGATCGCCATCTTCACGGTGGTGGCCCTGTGGACGAATCCCCTGACCCTCGTGCTCGGCACGATCCTCCTCGGGAGCCGCCAGCTCGGCTTCGGGATCCTCGTGCACGAGTGCGGCCATCGCACGCTCTTCGCGACGCAGCGCCTCAACGACTTCGTCGGGGAGTGGCTCGCGGCGCCGCCGACCTTCAACAACCTGCGCGCCTACATGCGCGGGCATCTGCTGCATCACCGGGATGCCGGCACGGAGCGGGATCCGGACCTGCCGAACTACCGCGACTATCCGATCTCCCGCGAGCGCCTGCGGCGCAAGCTCTGGCGCGATCTCTCCGGGCAGACCGGCTGGCGCACGCTGAAGGGCCTCGGCCGGACGCTGGTGCGCTTCCCGCAGCTCGGGGAGGAGGCGAAGGGGGCCGTGGCCCGGGCCGTGGCCATGAACCTGCTGCTCTTCGGAACGCTGCTCGCGGTGGGCGAGGGCGCGCTCTACCTCATGTGGGTGGCGGCCTACGTCTTCGTGTTCCCGGCCGTGAGCCGCATCCGTCAGGTGGCGGAGCACGCGGCGGTGCCCGACCTTTTCGACGCCGATCCGCGGCGGAACACGCGCACGGTGCGCGCGAATCTGCTCTCCCGGGCGATCTTCGCGCCGCATCAGGTGAACTGGCATCTGGAGCATCACTGCCTGGCCTCGGTGCCGATCTACCATCTGCGCCGCATGCACCGGCTCCTGGCGGAGCGCGGCTACTACGACGACGTGGAATTCCCGACGGGCTACGTGGATCTGCTGCGGCGCGTGTCGTCGGTGCCGGCGGCTGCGGCGGCCTGAGGCGCGGGCGACCGCGGCGGCTCCGGTCGCTGTCCTGGGAAATCGCGGCTGGCGCCGCTTCCCACAGTGGGGGTGTCGACACCCCGCTGTGGGAGCCGACTTCCGTCGCGACCTTCGAGCCGGCCCGGTTTCCCGGGCCCGGATTCTTGCGCCGGCGTGGATTCTCCCTCCCGCACGCTCTAGGCTGAGCCCCCGGTCACGGACGCATCGGGGGATGCCTTGAACCTTCGCGATCTGAAGTACCTGGTCGCCGTGGCGGAGCACCGCCACTTCGGGCGCGCGGCGGAGGCCTGCCACGTCTCCCAGCCCACGCTCTCCACGCAGGTGCGCAAGCTCGAGGAGTTCCTCGGCGTCACGCTCATCGAGCGCAACCACCGGCAGGTGCTGCTCACGCCCATCGGCGAGAAGATCGTCGAGCAGGCGCAGGCGGTGCTCCGGGAGACGGATCAGCTCGTGAAGCTCGCGCGCCAGGCGCGGGATCCCTTCGGCGGCGAGTTCCGGCTCGGGGTCATCCCCACCGTCGCGCCCTACCTGCTGCCCCGGATCCTCCCGGCGATCCGCGAGGCCTTCCCGGACCTCGAGATCCAGCTCACGGAGGCGCAGACCGCGGTGATCACGCGCGAGCTGCGCCAGGGACGGCTCGACGCCGTGATCCTCGCGTTGCCCGTGCACGAGGACGGCGTCCACGCCGAGCCTCTCTACGCGGAACCCTTCTACGTGGCGGTGCCGGCGCAGCATGCGCTGGCCAAGCGCAATTCGGTCTCCGGCGAGGACCTCGAGGCCGCGCAGGTGCTCCTGCTCGAGGACGGCCACTGCCTGCGCGACCAGGCGCTCGACGTGTGTGCCGGCGCCGGGGCCGTGGAGAACACGAACTTCTCGGCCACGAGTATCGAGACGCTCCGGCACATGGTCGGCGCCGGCATCGGCATCACGCTCATGCCCGAGCTCGCCATGGAGGAGGGCATGCCCGGCATCCGCTACCTGCCCTTCGAGGGGGAGGCCCCGCACCGGCTCGTCGGCATGGTCTGGCGCGTGACGACGACCCGCGAGGCTCTGCTCGCGCGCCTCTCGGAGCTCCTCAAGGGGCTCGTCACCACGTCCCTTCCCCTCGAGCGGGCACCGCTCGCCGCGAGCGCCTGACGCCGTGGCCTCCGGTCCGCTCACGCCGCCGGAGGCCGTCGCCCTGCTCTGCGAGGGCTTTCCCGGGGTCGAGGCCGAGGTTTCGCACGGGTCGCCCAGCTGGACCGTGGACGGACGGAGCTTCGCGTCCCTGCGCGTGAACCACCATGGCGACGGACGCGTGGCGCTGCTGCTCGCGCTCCCGGACGGTCGGGCGTCGGAGCTCGTCGCGGCGGAGCCGGAGGTCTTCCACCGGCCGGCCTACACGCGTGGGGACCGCTGGGTCGGCGTCGAGCTGCAGGTCGCCGACTGGAACGAGGTGTGTGCTCTCGTCGCCGACGCCTGGCGCGCCGCCGCGGGGGCAGAGCCCGCCGTCCCGGCGCCGGCCGTGCCTGCGCCGCGGCGCCTGCAACCGGAGGAGATCGATCCGCTGCGCTCCGAGCGCGGCGAGGCGCGCCTCGACGACCTGCGCCGCATCTGCCTGCCGTTGCCGGAGGTGACGGAGGCGCGCCAGTTCGGCATGCCCAGCTTCCGCGCCGGCCGGAAGGGCTTCTGCACGCTCCACGTTCATGGCGGACGCTTCGCCGTGCAGGCGTGGGTCGGCGAGGCCGGTCAGGCCGCGCTGTCGGGCGATCCGCGCTTCCGCGTGCCCCCCTACGTCGGCGCCCACGGCTGGATCGAGCTGGACGTGCACGACGCCGTGACCTGGGAGGAAGTCGAGCGCCTCGTCGTCGGCAGCTATCGCCACTTCGCCCTGAAACGCATGCTGGCCGCCCTCGACGCGCGCTGATCCGCCGTTGCCGCTCGGGGCCCGGGCGTCCATGATCGTCGCCCTCGCAGGGAGGGTGCGGCATGGCGATGATCGAGGCCCGGGGCCTCGTCAAGCGCTACGGGGAACTCACGGCCGTGGACGGGCTGTCCTTCGCCGTGGAGGAGGGGGAGACCTTCGGCCTCCTCGGTCCGAACGGCGCCGGCAAGACCACGACCATGCGCATGCTCGCCGGCCTGTGCCCGATCAGCGCGGGTACGCTGCACGTGGCCGGCCTCGACGTGGCGCGGGAGGCGCGCGCCGTGCGTCGTTTCCTCGGCGTCGTCACCCAGGCCGACGGCCTCGACACGGAACTCACGGTCCGCGGCAACCTCGAGGTCTTCGCCGATCTCTCGGGCCTCTCCCGGGCAGCCGCGCGGGCGCGGGCCGACGAGGTGCTCGCGTTCCTCGACCTCGCGGACAAGGCCGACGAATCCGTGGACGCGCTCTCCGGCGGCATGAAGCGGCGCCTGGCCATCGCCCGGGCGCTCGTGCCGTCACCGCGGGTGATCGTCCTCGACGAACCCTCCACGGGGCTCGATCCCGAGAGCCGGGTGCGCGTCTGGGAGGAGCTCGCCTCCCTCAAGCGTTCCGGCGTGACGCTCCTGCTCTCGACGCACTACATGGACGAGGCGGAGCTGCTCTGTGACCGCATCGCCGTCATGCATTCCGGGCGCATCCTCGACGTGGGCACCCCGGCGGAACTGGTGGCGCGCCACGGGGGCGGTCGGGTGACGGACCTGCGCCCGAGCGGCGCGCGGCGGGAGACGATCCGCGAGGCACTTTCCGCGGCGGGCGTGCCCTTCCGGGAGATGGGCGCGGTGTTCCGGGTGAGCGCCGACGGGGCGACCCTGCCCGCCCTCGAGGGCGTGACCGTGAGCGAACGCGCGCCCAATCTCGAGGACGTGTTCCTGAAGGTGGCCGGACGGGGGCTCTCGGAAGCATGAACGCGGAGACGGCGATGGCGTCCGGGACCGGAGCGCTGATCCGCTGGCGCTCCGTGGCGGCGCTCTGGCGCCGGCACCTGCAGGCGCTCCTGCGCGTGTGGAAGGTGGCGATCACCTGGTTCGTGGTGGAGCCCGGGATCGCGCTCCTGGCCTGCGCGCTCGGGATCGGCGGCCTCGTGGGCGACGTGGACGGCGGCATCTCCTACGCGGCCTTCGTGGCGCCCGGGATCGTCGTCGGCACGGCCATGTTCCACGCCATCTTCGAAGCGAGCTGGAGCGCCTTCGAGCGCATCGACCGCAGCCTCTACGAGACCTTCCTCACGGCGCCGGTGACGGTGCCGGAGATCGTCCTCGGCGAGATCGCCTTCGCCTCCACGCGGGCGCTGATCTCGACCCTGTCCGTGAGCGCCTTCGCGGTCGGCTTCGGCTGGATACCGCTCGGGGCGCTGCCGGGGCTGCTCCTCGTCTCGGTCGGCGTCGGCGCCGTCTTCGGCTGCATCGGCCAGCTGTTCGCGGCCCTCGCCCCCTCCATGCACACGCTCTCGCTCGTGTTCACGCTCGTGGCGACGCCCATGTACTTCTTCTCGGGCAGCTTCTTCCCGGTCTCCGTACTCCCGGACGCCCTCGAGCCCGTCGCCCGGGCCCTCCCCCTGACCCCCCTCGTGGACCTCGCCCGCGCCTTCAGCCTCGGCACCGTCTCCGGGACCCAGGCCCTGCAGGCGCTCTACGTCGTCGCCCTGGTCGCGGTCCTGCTGCCGCTGGCCATGATGGCCATGCGGCGGCGGTTGCTGCGCTGAGGCGAGGATGGCGCCGTCTGCGTTCGCCGGACGCTACGGGCCGCTGCGGACGGCGCGGCTTCACCTGCGGGCGCCGCGGCGCTCGGACGCGGCCATCGTCTACGCCCGGTACGGCGCCGACCTCGCGGTGACCCGCTTCACGAGCTGGCGGCCGCATGCCTGCCTGGAGGATGCGGAGGCTGCCCTGGAGGACCGTCTCGGGCGACTGGCCTCGGGGATCGAGGCCTCCTGGATGCTCTGTCCCGCTGGCTCGGACGCGCCGGTCGGCACGATCTCGGCCTGGATCGAGGAGGAGGGTGCGGAACTCGGTTTCGTGCTCGCGCGCAGCGTCTGGGGTCGTGGGCTGGCCACGGAGGCTGCGATCGCGGTCCGGGACTGGGCGCTCGCACTGGAGCCCGTCCAGCGAGTCTGGGCTACCTGCGATCACGAGAACCGTGCGTCCGCGCGCGTGCTCGAGAAGGCCGGCCTCGTCTGCGTCGGCCGCTTCGAGAGACCGATCCTACGACCGAATCTCGGACCGGAGCCGCGCGACAGCCTGCTCTTCGAGCTTCGTCCGTGAGGCGTCGCGCCCGGCCAGGCGGGTGGGGTGATCCATGGAGATCTCTCCGCATGAAGATCGAGTACTTCCGGGGCACGGCGCTGCGCGCGTGCTCCGCCCGCCCGGTTCGAGAAACGCGGGAGATCGGCGAGAACCTGTACGTGGACCTCGACGAGGCCGGTGTGGTGGTCTCGATCACCGTCGAACACGCAGGGCGGGATGCGGCGTTTCCGGACGTGCTCGTCGAGGAGTTCGCGTCCTCGGGCTGATCGCCCCGGACCATCGCGGCGTCCTGCCCCATCGTCCGATTCCATCGCGGAGCCGGAACTCTCCCGGGCGAGCAGGTCGAAGTCGACGAAAGCCACCGACGCGTCGTCCGCACGCGACGGACGGCGCCCGGACGAGAGGAGGACGTCATGCAGTCCATCACTCGCGACGATCTGAAGCGCATGAACGAGCAGCGGCACGAGGACTTCGTGCTGATCAACGTGCTTCCCCGCGACGCCTTCGAGAAGCGTCACATCCGCACCTCGATCAACGTCCCCGGCGGCGACGACGACTTCGTGGAGACCGTCGAGCGCGTCGCCGCCGGCAAGGACCGGAAGATCGTCGTGTACTGCGCGAACTTCGACTGCGACGCCTCGCCGAAGGCGGGCCGCAGGCTCGAGGAAGCCGGCTTCACGCAGGTGTACGACTACGAGGGCGGCACCGAGGACTGGTTCGAGCAGAAACAGGCCGCCTGACGCCGCTGGGCGGCACCCGGTCCGCGCGGTACCCTCCTTCGTCCACGAGGGGGAGGGTCATCGCATGAGCACCGCACGAGAGCTCGAGGATCGGGTCCGGGAAACGCCGCTCGAGGCCATCGACGTCAGCCGCCCGGCGCTGTACGCGGACGGCAGCTGGCGTCCCTGGTTCGCGCGGCTGCGCGCGGAGGCGCCGGTGCACTTCTGCGCGGAGTCGGCGACCGGTCCCTACTGGTCCGTGACCCGCCACGCGGACATCAAGGCCGTGGACACGGACCATGGACGGTTCTCGTCCGAGGTCGGCGGCATCACGATCGCCGACGTCCCCGCCGATCACGAGGACCGCCTCGACAACTTCATCGCCATGGACGAGCCGC
>JAZBPF010000378.1:0-5719 GCA_036351515.1 Pseudomonadales bacterium
GGTCGCCGAGGTGCGCGCCCTCCTCGAGGGCTGGCCGCGGGAGCACGCAGCGGCCCTGCGCCAGCGGGTCGGCGCCGGGGATCCCCGGACCCGTCGCGGCGACGTGGAGGCGGCCCTCGCGACCTTCGCGGCGGATCCCGACGCCCTGGTGCCACCGGGACGCTGGCGTATTCCCTGAGCAGGCGTCGACGGCGCGCAGCCGCGACGGCGATCGCTTTGCGGACCCCCGCTCGGGTACGCTCCACAGCGAGCCTTCCTGTGCGAGGGATCTCGCCGTGAACGCCCCCTCCCGGGACCCAGGACCGCCTCCGGCGCGCGTGGTGCTGGTGGACGATCACGCGCTCGTGCGGGAGGCGATCACGGCGACCCTCGCCCGCAGCGGTGCGTACCGGGTCGTCGGCGAGGCCGAGGGTGCGCCGGAGGCGCTCGTGCTGGTGCGCGAGCTGCAGCCGGACCTGGCCGTCGTGGACCTGTCCCTGCGCGAGGGCAGCGGCCTCGAACTGCTGCGGCGCCTGCACGACGAGTTCCCCCGCCTGCGCCTGCTCGTGCTGACCATGTTCGACGAGGCGATCTACGGCGAGCGGGTGCTCCGCGCCGGCGCCGACGGCTTCCTCTCCAAGCACACGCGGAGCGAGGAGGTGCTCGAGGCGCTCGAGGCCATCGGCCGCGGGGAACGCGTGTTCCGCCCCGAGACCCTCGACCGGCTCCGCGGCCGATCGCCGGCCGGCTGCGACGACGCGCTCGCCGAACTCACGGACCGGGAGCTGCAGGTGTTCGAGCTCATCGGCCAGGGCCTCGGGACCCGGCAGATCGCGGAGCGGCTGCACCGGTCCGTGCACACCATCGAGACCCATCGCGAGAAGCTCAAGCGCAAGCTCGGCCTGCACGGCTCCGCCGAGCTGACGAAACGGGCGGTGGAATGGGTGCTCCGCCACGAGTGACCCGCTCGGTCATGCAGCCGCAACGCAGCTGTAGCAGCATGGGGGTGGCAGAAGGGAGGAACACCGTCATGGGCGCAGAGTCCGCAGCACCGATCCGCTCCGCCGAGCTCGACGTCGAGGCGCTCCTCGGCGAGGAGGCCGGGGACCTGCTCGGCTACCGCTGCAGCGGTATCCCCGCCGAGCGCCTGTACCTGCCCGGTCCGGACTTCCTGGACCGCGTCGTGGCCCAGAGCGACCGCAGCCCGCGGGTGCTCCGGAGTCTCGCGACGCTCTTCGGGCACGGTCGCCTCGGCGGCACCGGCTACCTGTCGATCCTTCCCGTGGACCAGGGCGTCGAGCACGCCGGCGGCGCCTCCTTCGCTCCGAATCCGGACTACTTCGACCCCGCGGCGATCGTGGAGCTCGCCCTCGAGGGGGAATGCAACGCCGTGGCGTCCACCCTCGGCGTCCTCCGCTCCGTGAGCCGCCGCTACGCCCACCGGATCCCCTTCCTCGCGAAGATCAACCACAACGAGCTCCTGACCCTCCCGGCCATGCACGACCAGACGCTCTTCGGCACCGTCGAGCAGGCCTGGGAACTCGGGGCCGTCGCCGTCGGCGCCACCGTCTACTTCGGCGCGCCGGAGTCGCGGCGGCAGATCCAGGAGATCGCCGAGGCCTTCGAGCGCGCCCACGAGCTCGGCATGGCGACGGTGCTCTGGGCCTACCTGCGGAACCCGGCGTTCAAGCACGGCGGCACGGACTACCACGAGGCCGCGGACCTCACGGGGCAGGCGAATCACCTCGCCTCCACGATTGGCGCGGACATCGTCAAGCAGAAGCAGGCGACCCTGAACGGCGGCTACCGGGACATCGGCTTCGGACGCACGCACGAAGATCTCTACGGCAGGCTCGTTCCCGATCATCCGATCGAATGGGTGCGCTACCAGGTCGCGAACTGCTATCTCGGCCGCATCGGCATGATCAACTCCGGTGGGCCCTCGGGCGAGGACGACCTGCACCAGGCGGTCCGTACCGCGGTGATCAACAAGCGTGCGGGCGGCATGGGTCTCATCTCCGGGCGCAAGGCGTTCCAGAAGCCGCGCGCCGAGGGCGTGGCGCTCCTGCGCGCGATCCAGGACGTCTACCTGTCCGAGGCCGTGACCATCGCCTGACGCGCCGCCGCGGGCTCCCGCGCGCGTGTATGCTCCCGCGGCGCTTCCCGGGATCGGGCCGTCGTGCTGTCCAGCACCCTCTCCAGCCTCCTGCTCGTCGCGCTCGCCGAACTCGGGGACAAGAGCCAGCTCGTGTGCATGACCCTCGCCGCGCGGCACCGCCCCGGTCCGGTGCTCCTCGGCGCGTGCCTCGCCTTCGCCGGCCTCGACGCCCTCGCGGTGGTCTTCGGCGCCGGCATCGCCGCCCTCGTTCCGGAGCGGGTGCTGGCCGGCGTCGTGGGCCTCCTGTTCCTCGCCTTCGGCGTCGCCGCATTCCGGGATCCGGAGCCGGACGAGGTCGTGGACGAGGCCCCCGGCACCGGGCGCAGCGTGCTGCTGTCGACGACGCTGCTCGTGTTCCTTGCCGAGTTCGGCGACAAGACCCAGCTCGCCGTGGCCGCCCTGGCGGCGGAGCTCGAGCCGCTCGCGGTCTGGATCGGCGCGACGGCGGGACTCTGCGCCGTCTCCGCCCTCGGCGTCCTCGCCGGGCGCCGGCTGCTCCGGCGCCTTCCCGTGAGCCTGCTCCACCGCGCCGCGGGAGCGCTGTTCCTCGCCCTCGGCCTCGTCACACTCACGCAGGCGATCCCCTGAGCCGCCGCGCCCGGGCCGGCCCGCGGGAACTGGCGCCACCCATCGCCCGGCGGTAGAACCGGGGCCGACGCCGGCGACGACCGGTGTACACTCCAGCGCACCTTCGTCCGGACCGCGCCGCGATGTCCGCGACTCTCTTCACGGTCGAGAACCGCCCCCGCATCCCGCCCGAGCTCACGCGCATCGGCGAGCTCGCCGACGACCTGCGCTACACCTGGGATCGCCAGCTCCGGCAGCTGTTCCGGCTCCTCGACGACGATCTGTACGCGCGCACCGGCGGCAACCCGAAGGTATTCCTGCGCCGCGTGGATCAGCGCCGCCTCGAGGCCGCGATCCGTGATCCGGTCTTCATGGAGGCGTTCCAGCGGGTGCTGGCCGCCCTCGACGGCTACCGCGACATGCGCACCGCGGAGGCGATCGACGGGGCCTTCGACCGGGACGGCGATCTCGTCGCCTACTTCTGCTTCGAGTTCGGGCTCCACGAGACCCTGCCGCTCTACTCCGGTGGCCTAGGGATTCTCGCCGGCGACCATCTCAAGGCCGCCGCCACGCTCGGGCTCCCCTTCGTGGCCGTCGGGCTGCTCTACCGCCAGGGCTACTTCGAGCAGCACATCGACGACCACGGCCGCCAGATCGCGCGCTACTCGAACACCGCCTTCGAGGACCTGCCCCTCTCGATCGCCGGCGACGGAGCCGGCGCCGAGCACCGCGTGCACGTCGAGATCGCCGAGCGGGACGTCGCCCTGCGGCTCTGGACCGGCCGCGCCGGGCGCGCCCGGCTGGTGCTGCTCGACGCCGATCTCGAGGAGAACGCGCCCGAGGACCGGGCCCTGACCCATCGCCTCTACGGCGGGGACACGGGCATGCGCATCGCCCAGGAGATCGCCCTCGGCATCGGCGGCGTTCGCGCGCTGCGGGCGCTCGGCTTCGCGCCGACGGTCTGGCACATGAACGAGGGCCATTCCGCCTTCCAGTTCCACGAGCGCTGCCGCGAGGCCCACGCCGCCGGCGTGCCCCTCGACGCGGCGATCGAGGCGGTGGCGGCGAGCACGGTGTTCACCACGCACACGCCCGTCCCCGCCGGACACGACCGTTTCGACCCGGCGACCGTCGAGCACTTCCTCGGTCGCTACCTCGACGCCTTCGGGGAGGCCGGCCGCGAACGCATGCTGGCCCAGGGCCTGGAGCCCGGCAGCGACGTGTTCAACATGACCACGCTCGGCATGCGCGGCGCGCGCCATCACAACGGCGTCAGCCGGATCCACGGGGCCGTGGCCGCCCGCAACGAGCGCGAGCTCTGGCCGGAGATCCCGCCGGAGGAGAATCCCGTCGAGCACGTCACCAACGGCGTCCATCTGCAGACCTTCATGGCCCTCGAATGGACGAACTTCCTCGACACGCGCTTCCCCGAATGGCGCACGCGCGTCTCGGAGCCTGCATTCTGGAACTGCATCGACGAGATCCCGGACCACCGCTTCTGGAGCATCCGCCACGAGCTGAAGCTGCGCCTCCTCGAGGACGTGCGCCGGCGCCTGGAGGCGCAGCACCGACGCGCCGGGACCGCCCAGGCGACCCTGGACCGCATCGTGGCGCAGCTCCGCCGCCCGGACCGGCGCCTGCTGGTCATGGGCTTCGCCCGACGCTTCGCGACCTACAAGCGCGCCCTGCTCATGCTCTCGGATCCGGAGCGCCTCGCCCGGATCCTCGGGGACCCGGAGCGGCCCGTGGTGCTCGTGGTGGCGGGCAAGGCGCATCCGAACGACGAACCGGGCCAGGAGATCCTCCGCCGCGTGCACGCGCTCGCCCAGGATCCGGCCTTCGTGGGTCACCTGCTGCTCGTGGAGAACTACGACCTGGCCATGGCCCGCAGGCTCGTGGCCGGCGTCGATCTCTGGATCAACACGCCCGAATACCCCATGGAGGCCTGCGGCACCTCGGGGATGAAGGTGGCGGTCAATGGCGGCGTGAACCTGTCCATGCTCGATGGCTGGTGGGCCGAGGCCTTCGACGGGGAGAACGGCTGGGGAATCCGTCCCCACGACATGAGCCGCGGGCCGGAGTACTGCACCGAGCAGGAGGCCCGGGACCTGCTCGAGCTCCTCGAGCACCAGGTGGTGCCGCTGTACTTCGACGACCCGGAAGGCACCGGCTGGGCCCGTATGGCGCGGAACTCCATGAAGACCGTGATCCCGCGCTTCAATGCCGAGCACATGGTGTGCCGCTACGTGGAACGCTTCTACGTGCCCGCCGCCCGCCAGGGCCGGCGCCTGGCCGCGGAACGCGGTGCGCCGGCCGCGGACCTCGCGGCCTGGAAGCGGCGCGTGGCGGAGGCCTGGCCCGCCGTCCACCTCGCCCGCGCGACGGAGCCGGTTCCGCATCTGCTCCAGGGCGAGCCCCTGGAGCTGGAGGTGACGCTCGCCCTGGGCGGCCTGACCCCGGAGGACGTGCGCGTGGAGTGCGTGCTCGGCGATCCGGAGGGGACGCACGGCGAGGCGCACGCCTTCCGCTGCACGGACGGTCCCGACGGGGAAGGCATCGCCCTTTTCGGCCTCTCGCTCGTGCCCCCGGAGCCCGGGCTCCTGCGCTATCGCGTCCGGGCCTACCCCTGGCACCCGCTCCTGTCCCACCCCTTCGAGGCAGGGCGGATGCGCTGGCTCTGAGTCAGAGGATCGTGCGGCCCAGCGCGGATTCGATGAGCCAGACCGCGAGCCGCCCGGTGCGGTTCTCGTGGTCCAGCGTGGGATTGAGCTCCACGCACTCCATGCCGAGTAGATGGCCGCAGCTCGCCGCGGTCTCGCAGATGAGGTGGCTCTCGCGCACGCTGAGCCCGCCCGGGACCGGCGTACCGACGCCCGGCGCCTCGTTCGGGTCGACCCCGTCGAGATCGAAGGACAGGTGCACGCCCGCCGTGTTCCGTCCCGCGTGCTCGAAGGCCTCGGCCACGCAGACCGCGGTGCCCCGGCGGTCGAGCTCGCTCATGGTGTAGACGCGCAC